>JBIPOO010000057.1:0-18874 GCA_044379045.1 Saprospira sp. | reverse complement strand
ACATTGAAAACAAGTTGATTTTTGAAAGCTATGACGATTTGTTTGTCGGGGGCAATGCCATGAGAACGCCCCTCGGCCTGTTCGCTGCTAAAAAGTACCGAGCCTGTTCGGGCAATGAGTGCAATGCAGGAGCTGATACATAAGGAGGCTTCTGGAATTTTTAAACTACCATTTAATTTGCTCTTATAGCCAGCGCTGCGCAGCATATGAGTAAGTCTGGCATCGGCACAAAAAATTCTGTCATCATCAATATTCTCGCAATGCGCAATAATGGATTCAGATAGTTCCGAATGACTTTTGCAATCATAACAAACACCGCCCAGTGCCCTGAACTGGTCTTTAAACAGCTGAACTAAATCGTCAACGGCCTGATAAAAGATATCTTTATTGTCTGTAATTTGAGGATAGGGTATTTCAGATTTATTTAAACCTGCCTCTGTTAGTCTTTTAAGAATCTTTGATTTTGAATCTTTGCCCATATCTTATCAAAAAAAGAGGAAAACTTCTTTAACGAAATTTTCCTCCCATGAATTATTAAATCGGATTTAAACGATTTCGTCAGAATCCTTTTGTGCTGTGTTATCCTCTTCAGAATGATCTTCCACTATGTTTTCCGCTATATGCTCTTCTTTTTTGGGCTCAACTTTGGGCGCCTCATCAAAAGGACGCTTGCCTATAATTCTTTCGAGGTCATCTTTGTGTAGCACTTCTTTGCTGAGCAGCTCGTTGGCAATTAACTCAAGTTCATTTCTACGGTCGCTCAGAATCTGTTTTGCGCGCAGATATTGCTCTTCGATGATTTTTCTTGATTCATCATCTATCAGCGTAGCGGTTTCCTCTGAATAAGGTTTCATAAAACTTCCTTCATTCATCATACCATAAAAGGACACATTACCAACTTTTTCATTCATACCGTAGTAGGTAACCATCGAGTAAGCCATACGGGTTACGTAGTCAAGGTCACTTTGTGCACCGGTCGAAATACGGTTAAAGCAAATTGATTCGGCAGCGCGGCCACCCAAAGTCATACAAAGTTGGTCATTAATCTGCTCTACGGTTGTAATATGCTGTTCCTTTGGAAGATACTGTGCATAACCCAATGCAGCTACTCCGCGAGGAACAATAGTTACTTTTACGAGCGGCATTGCATATTCCAAAAACCATCCGCAAACTGCGTGTCCGGCCTCGTGGTAAGCAATCACTCTTTTCTCTTCGGGAGAGATGAGTTTATTTTTCTTTTCAAGACCTCCGATAACACGGTCAATGGCATCGTTGAAATCCTGCATGTCGATCATCTTTTTGCCTTTTCGTGCTGCAATCAGCGCGGCCTCGTTGCATACATTGGCAATTTCTGCTCCGGCAAAACCAGGGGTTTGTAATGCAAGTCTTTGGGAATCGACATCGCCGGAAATTTTAAGCGGTTTAAGATGCACTTTAAAAATTTGCTCACGTCCCACCAAGTCGGGTTTGTCAATAGAAATCTGTCGGTCGAAACGACCAGGGCGTAACAAAGCCGAGTCGAGAATATCTGGGCGGTTTGTTGCAGCAATAATGATTACACCCTTATCGGTACTGAAGCCGTCCATTTCAACCAGAAGCTGGTTTAGTGTGTTTTCGCGTTCATCGTTACCCTGCATGGCATTGCGTCCTCTTGCACGGCCAATGGCATCAATCTCATCAATAAAAATAATACAAGGTGCTTTTTCTCTGGCCTGACGGAAAAGGTCACGCACTCTGGATGCACCTACACCCACAAACATTTCCACAAAATCGGAACCTGAGATGCTGAAGAAAGGAACTGCAGCTTCCCCCGCAACCGCCTTTGCAAGTAAGGTTTTACCAGTACCAGGAGAACCTACAAGCAGCACACCTTTAGGAATTTTTCCGCCAAGGGCAGTATATTTTTTGGGATTTTTAAGAAAATCCACTACTTCCATTACCTCTTCTTTGGCTTCGTCGAGGCCGGCAACATCTTTAAATGTAACGGCTACTTTGCCATCTTTATCGAAAAGAGTAGCCTTTGAGCGGCCAATATTGAAGATTTGAGAGCCTGGTCCGGCGCCGCCACCCACTCTGCGCATGATAAAAATCCACACAGCAACAAGTATCAGCAAAGGCAAAACCCAACTCAGAATATTACCTACCCAGTCAACTCTGCGCTCATTTATCATCTGAATATTGAAATTTTCATTGCCTGCGGTAGCTCTGATATCATCCTGAAGTTTGTAAATACGGTTTTCAAAGACCTCGTCATTCCCAATTGTATAAAAATATTGCGGACCTGAGGCGGGCAGACCAATACCAGGTTTGGGAATATCTTTTTTATAATCTTCCTTTCCTAATACCTCTTTTTTTAAATAAATTTCAGCTTTCGATCTGTTGATGATTACAATTTTATCGAGGTCATTTGCACGAATGATTTTCTCAAGTCTATTTCGGTCGATAGATTTTACGGTTGAACTTGGCCAGAAAAAATTCAGTCCGATTAAAATGATGGCTATGATACCATAAATCCAAAAATAGTTAAACTTGGGGCCGCCCTTCTCTTCGTTTTTGGGCGATTTGTTCTGATTGTCCTGCATAGATTAGTTTAGTAAATTTTGAAGCCTTTTGTGGGCTGTTTTTTTAAATTTTTTGAATTTTGGCATCGCTCCATAGATGTTCAACATCGTAAAATTCTCGTTTTTCCTTATCGAAAATGTGTACGACCACATTGAAATAATCGATGAGCAACCAATGTCTGCCTTGTTTCCCTTCTATGTGAAGTGGACGTTCTCCAAGTTCCTCCCAGACATTTTTTTGAACCCGATCGGCAAGGCCCCCGATATGTGTTGATGAAGTCCCGTTGCAGATTATAAAAAAATCTGCACTTGCTTCGTAAATTTCTCTGAGATCCATTATGGTAATATCTACTGCTTTAAGTTCCTCAAGGGCTTCAATGATTGTAGTAACAATTGCAGCTGCCGGTTTTTTTGTTGCCGCTGTTTTTTCTTTTTTGCTCAAAATAGGGTGATTATAATTTTATTAAAGTGCTTTTCAGACACAATGTATGAGATATGATTTAATTTTGTGGGTAAATATATGAAAAACAACTCATGATTAACGAACCAATCAACACAGTTTTTATAGGAAAGGTTGCAATTTGTTTGAATTCGGTGGATTCTACCAATAAGTATGCACAAGAACTCATCTCAAAAACCAATCCAATAGAGGGAACTGTCATAAGGGCAGAAGAACAATATGCAGGCAGAGGACAATTTGGCAGTGAATGGAAGTCGAAGCCAGGCGAAAACATTACCATAAGTATTATTCTTTGTCCCAAATTTATGTTAGTAAAACATCAATTTTACTTAAATGCTGCTATTGCCCTTGGGGTTTATGATTTTGTTAAACAAATTTTACAATCAACAGTTTCCATAAAATGGCCCAACGACATATATATAGGTGAAAAAAAAGTAGCGGGTCTGCTCATCGAAAACATTCTGAGGGGAGCTTATCTCGATAAAACAATAGTTGGTATAGGTATCAATATAAATCAAATCGATTTTGATCCTTCTCTTCCAAATCCGACTTCCCTTTGCTTGGAATGTCAAAATAAATTTTCAATTGATGATTTATTATTCCAACTCTATGCTTGTTTAGAGCGTCAGTATTTCAGATTGCAGAAAGGAAGCTTTCAAAATATCATTAAAGACTATCAGAAATGTCTTCTTGGGATGGATATCATAAGAAAATACAAACTTTCTGACGGAACTATTATCGAGGCTGAAATTGTGGGTGTTGAGGAAAATGGCAGATTGCTTGTTAAGTATAATGAAACAATCCGCTCATTTGATTTGAAGGAAATTTCAGTTTTGTTCTAAAAAATACCATTCTGCCTTTTTGGCATCATTTTGGTAAACTTTTGGCTACAAATTATTTATTCACTAATTTTTAATCAAATTTCATTCATGAAAAATCTTGTAAAAGTTGCGTTTGTATTCGCAATGGCAGTAATCGTTCTTGCAGCATGCAGCAAAGACCAAAAATGTGTTAACTGGCTCGAAGGTCAGTGGACAATTTCTAAAATTGAAGTAACCGACAGTAATGGTGTTACTGTAAATGTTTTTGATCAGTTTGCTCTTTTGGGTGGCTCTATCTCCGGTACAATGGATTTCACCAAGTACAGTGTAAAAAATGACGAAAACGGTAATGCTACTACCATCACTGTGGCTACAGTCCTTGGTCAGACTGAAAGAGACACTACAAACTTTGAATACAGAATCGAAGATGACTGTGAAACTGTATGGTTGAAAGAATCAGGTGCTTCAACTGGCGAAACTTCTACTATCGAAGAAGCTAGCAAAAGCAAAATGGTTTTCTCTTCTTATGATGAGACTGAAAAAGCTACAACTCGTATCACTATCGAGAAATAATTTTATTTATACCCAATGGGTTTAAATTATACAAGGCTTGGGAATATTCCCAAGCCTTTTGTATTTTTGTGTAAGTAATATGTGCTCACAAGCTTAAAAAATTGAAAATGCCTTAAAATAACGCCCAAGAATTGGAAATATGGATTATCTGAGAGCCTTGAATGACCCTGACATAAACTCGGTATTAAATAGCGCAAATGATTTAGCTAAAAATCTTAAATCTATTGAAGAAGAAGGATTTATTAAAAAAAGTCAAATTCTTGATTCAGCAGCTCAAACCTGCAGGGATTTTATGAACAATAAAACAAGTGCCGAAATTTACAATGGTCCGGCTGCTTTATGCCTCAAAGAATTACGAGACATGATTTTGTACAATTTGAAAAATAATATGAGCAGTATTGTTATGATTCCGCTGTCACTTGAGGTGATGAAGGCAAATAACGATGAGTACACAACCCTTACAGATTATCTGGCAGAAGGTATTGCGCTTAATATTGCTGAAAGTAAAGGGCTTGAAATTGAACCCCTTGATGAAGAAAATGATTCTCCATTAGACGATATCAATCAACTGATACGTGAATCAGAAGAATATGTAGGCCGACAGGATTATGAAAATGCGGTGGCCTGCTTAAACCGTCTTATTGATATACTGCAGAATAACCACAAAAATTATAATAACATTGTTTTTCCTAGTCTGTCAAGAGTCTACAACAATTTAGCCTATTATTTATTCTGCCTCAACCATTTGCAGGAGGCATTGCAAGCAGTAGATAAAGGTTTGGCCGAAGATAAAGCTTTAGCAATTCTTCACTATACCAAGGCTGAAATACTGGATGGACTGGGTCAATTTGAAGCTGCAGTGAGCTGCATGGACGAGGCAATTAGGCTTGAAGACAGTCCTGACAAACATGTTTTCAGGAAATCAATTAAAGCTAAACGCTTAAACTAATCTAACTCATCTTTCATCTTTCATCTACAATCTTATGTCCGTTATTGTTGAAAATCTTACTAAAATTTACGGCACTCAGCATGCGGTCGATAAGATCAGTTTCGAGGCCAAAAAAGGTGAAATACTTGGATTTTTAGGGCCCAATGGTGCTGGAAAAAGTACAACCATGAAAATCCTGACCTGTTTTATTCCGCAGACTTCGGGCAAGGCAACGGTTTGTGGTTTCGATGTTGAAAAAGATGCCATGGAATTGCGTAAAAAAATAGGCTATCTGCCCGAGAATAATCCCCTCTACAGAGACATGTATGTCGAAGAGTATCTGCTATTTATAGCAGGGCTACACAAGGTATCAAATAAAAAAGCTGCCGTGGAAGAGATGATTGAAAGAACCGGACTTAGCCCCGAACGTCATAAAATTATCAATTCATTATCAAGAGGATACAAACAGCGGGTGGGTTTGGCGCAGGCTATGCTACACAATCCCGAAGTACTAATTTTGGACGAACCAACATCGGGACTCGATCCAAATCAGCTGGTCGATATCAGAAATCTTATCAAAGAATTGGGTCGTGAGAAAACGGTGATTTTTTCCTCGCACATTATGCAGGAGGTGCAGGCGCTTTGCGACCGGGTAATTATTATCAATAAAGGTAAACTGGTAGCCAACGACAGTATAGAAGAACTGCGCAAAAAAGTTGCAGGCGAAACAATTATTACGGTTGAATTTCAGGGAAAAGTGCAGGCCGATTTACTCAGAAAAATAAAAAATATTAAAGATGTTAAAGTTATTAGCTCAGGACGTTATCAGCTGACTGGCAGTACTGAGGCTGATTCCCGACCCGAAATTTTCAAATTTGCTGTTGATAATAATCTGGTTTTAACCGAACTGCACAGCGAAATTTCAAGCATTGAAGATATTTTCCAAAAACTAACCAAGGAAAACAATCCGGTACAAATATGAATCTAAATAAAATCATTTTATTTTCGACAATTCTGCTCTTGTTTGCCTGTTCAAAATCGGCAAAATCTGATAAAAAGGCCATTGCGAGGGTCAACAACACTTATCTTTATCGTTCCGATCTTGAGGGCATGGGTAGCGGCTTGAGCAAAGAAGACAGTGCAACTCAGGTTTCTCTTTATATTGAAAAATGGGCAGCAGACCAGATTTTGCTGGAAATGGCCAAATCGAAAATCGGCAAAAAAGAATCGGAGAAAGTTGAACGTTTGGTCGAAAACTATAGAAACTCACTCCTGGTCGCAGCATTTGAAGAAGAAAGTATAAAAAAAGAGCTCGATACGGTAGTTTCGAGCGAACAGATTGCCGAGTATTATAAAAGCAACAAAGACCAGTATATATCAGGCAAAGAAATGATCCGCTGCCATTTTATTAGGGTAAAGCGTAATTTATCCGATGTTGACAAATTGCGAGATTGGTTCAAATCTGACAACAAAAAAGATTTTGAAAAAGTAAAAGAGTATTGCCTTTCGAAACAAGGCATAAATTTTGTATTGGACAATGATCAATGGATTAATGCCGAGAAAATTGCCGAAATGCTTCCCGAAAAATCATTGGATGTTTCAACACTCAAGACCGACCGGAGCTATGACAGAACGGAAGATGATTACCTTTATCTCTTTAAAGTCTTTGAAATTCGTGAACGTAATAGCCCCATTCCAATGAGTCAGGTAAAGGAAGAAATTGCCAAAATAATACTACAGCAAAGAAGCAACGAAATTTTACAAAAATTCAGAAAAAAAGCCGCAGAGAAAGTCAAAAGCGGAAAAGTGTTCGAAAAACTTTGATTTTGCTTACCTTTGAAACGCTGATTCCGTTTTTCAGCCGTACCTATTAACTTATGTTTTATGTTTAGATTTTTTGCTTTGTTTGCATCGCTATGCTTTTTTCAAACAGTTTTTGCTCAGTCGCAGATCGACCGTGTTGCAGCAATAGTTGGCCATGATGTTATTTTGGTATCAGATATCGAAGCTCAGTTCAAATTGATGGAATCGCAAAGTGGTGGAAAAATGCCTCAGGATGCCCGTTGTATGATTTTCGATCAGTTGCTTTCAAACGCTCTCATATACTGTGAAGCAGAAAAAGATTCGGTAAGTGCCAATGATTCCGAGGTCGAAAGCCAGCTGGAATCTCGCATCAGAGAAATCTTGCGCTATATGAACAATGACCCTGAGCAATTTAAAGTTTATTACGGAAAAACACCCGAAGAGGTAAAGGATGAGATGCGCGATGATATGCGCCGACAGTTGGTTATTCAAAAAATGTCGCAGCAAATCATGCAATCGGTTACGGTTACACCCAAAGAAGTTAAAGAATTTTTCGAGACCATTCCCAAAGACAGTCTTCCATATTTCAACTCAGAAGTTGAACTTGGTGAACTTGTGTTAAAACCAAAAGTAAATGCCGAAGAAGACCGTAAAGCACGCGAAAGAGCTGAGGATTTGAAAAAGAGACTGGAAGGAGGTTCCGATTTTGCGGAACTTGCACGAAAATATTCGGATGACAAAGGAACCGCTGCGAGAGGTGGCGATTTGGGTATCACCAGCAGGGGAAGTTTTGTGCCTGAGTTTGAGGCCACAGCCTATTCACTCGAAAAAAACGAAATATCACAGGTAGTAAAATCCGAATTCGGTTATCATATTATACAATTACTCGACCGCCTTGGTAACAACATTGCTACCAGACATATTCTTGTAAAACCCGAAATTACAGCTGCCGATCTTGAAACTGCCAAGAAAGAAATTGACAGTATTCGTACGCTAATACTACTCGATTCATTTACCTTTGACCAGGCTGTCCAAAAATTTTCGCAAGAAGATTACAGTAAAACACGAGCGGGTAGCATGATTAATCCAAAAAATGGCGAAGCCCATTGGGAACTTGGAGATCTGGATCCTGAAGTATATTTTGCCATTGATAAACTGAAAGTTGGTGAAATCACAAACCCCATTGAGTTCAGCTCGCCTTATGGCGAGTCGATTTTTAAAATTGTTAAAATGCGCAGTAAATCAAATCCGCATATGGCAAACATGCGAGACGATTACTCCAGAATTCAGCAGGCAGCAATTGAAGCTAAAAAGTCGAAACATATCAGCGATTGGGTCAATAAAAAAATAGTCAAAAATTATACAGAAATAAAAATAACTGCCTTAGGTGACTACGCCCAGTATTTTATCGATAATCTCGGAAAACCAAAATGCAATATTCTTGTCCGTTGGATGCCAATGAGACCATAATTTTTTTATTAACTATTTAAATCTTTACCCACATGATTTCCTTATTTTTTTCTTTGATTGTTACATTCAATGCTGCTTTTAATTGTTCTAACACTACATCGCCGGTAAAAGAACAAAAAAGCATTGAGGATTATTTCAAGCTGGTTCGAAAAGCTTCTGGTGCCAAGCCTCTAGAATATAAAGTAATTGAAATGGCTTCCGACAACAGGTACATGAGAATTTCTTATCTTGAAGAAGGAGAGCCGTCGATCTCTGAGTTTTACTATTGGCCACTTGGTTTAGATTTCGATTCGGATCACGTTCTCCTGGCATATGTTACATTTAGAGAGGGTTATTCAACTATGCCTGGATTTTACACTTATAAAGATGGAGATATAGCAGAAGCAAAGTATTCTAAAATAATCACCAATTGGGATACCCTACTTGAATTTAATGAATCTTTTGAGCAAAATAAAACTAGCGATAAATTTTGCTGCGATTTGCGTGTTTTTTTACCAAAAGATGGTTCAGACGATTTATCGATTTACTCGGTAAAAGATGAAGTTGCTGTAAAATTGAAAGATCGCCCTTCAAAAGATAAGTGTAGAAAAATAGGCACCCTCAAGTACGATATCCTGTTAGAAACTTTTGAATTTGAGGTTGATTAAGATTTGCGCTAATTGGCTGCTGCGTACAATTATTAAAGTATTTATCATCGAATGCAGATAAAACTATTTATATTTATCGCCGTTATAATTCTTGTATTATAAATCTGCAGCAAAAGTATTTAATAAACAAACATATGTTGAATTTTAAAGATGATGTTGAAGCAGTTGACGGATTGGCCGATGCCTATCGTAAATTGCGCCATGAAATTTCGAAAGTAATTGTTGGTCAGGAAGATGTAGTCAAATCAGTACTGATTTCTCTGTTTTGCGATGGACACAGCCTTTTGGTGGGTGTGCCCGGTTTGGCAAAGACGCTATTGGTCAATACCATTTCTAGAGCCCTCGACCTCGATTTCAAAAGGATTCAGTTTACACCCGACCTGATGCCATCCGACATTACAGGCTCTGAGGTGATGGATGAAAACCGCCATTTTACCTTTGCAAGAGGTCCAATTTTTGCCAACATTCTACTGGCCGATGAAATTAACCGTACCCCGCCTAAAACGCAGGCCGCTTTGCTCGAAGCAATGCAGGAGCGTTCGGTAACGGTTGCTGGACAAAATCATCAGTTGCCTAAGCCATTTTTGGTATTGGCTACACAAAATCCAATTGAACAGGAGGGTACTTATCCGCTACCCGAGGCACAGCTCGACCGTTTTATGTTCAACATTTTCCTCGACTATCCTAGCTATCAGCAAGAGGTTGAAATTGTCAAAAATACCACTTCGGGCCAAAAAGTTCAATTAAGTCCGATTATGACTGCCGAGGAGATTCTCTTTTTCCAAAATTTGATTCGCAAAATTCATATTGCTGACAATGTTTTGGAATATGCTGTTGGGCTGAGTAATAAAACCAGACCTGGAACAGAAATGGCTACCTCGATGGTTAATAATTACATCTCATGGGGTGCTGGTCCACGCGCTTCTCAGTTTTTAGTATTGGGAGCAAAGTGCCATGCGGCCATCAATGGAAAGTATTCGCCCGATAAAGAGGATGTTCAGGCTGTTGCGCCATATGTGCTTCGCCATCGCGTGGTACGTAATTACAAGGCCGAAGCGGAAGGTGTAAGTATTGATACTATTGTAAAGAGTCTTTTCTAATTGCCGATTTTGGCAAAAAGATTGAATGATATTATATTTGGGGCGACATCGCCCCTTTTTTAATATTTTGTAACCAAAACCAAATGCAAAAATTTATAAAAATCGTCAAATGGATGGGCATTGCCCTCTCCTTGCTCTTTGTAATTTTGGCTGCCATTTATCTGATGGGCCCTGTACCCAAAGCCGAAAAAGTCGATAATTATCCACTGCCAATTCCCAATGCTTTGCCCGAAGCTGACCGACCGGTCGGACTGAAAAATAACAATGAAGCCCGAATTATTTGGGTAGATTCTGTTGGAAAGCAGTCTGAATACAGCATTGTTTATCTACATGGATTTTCGGCCAGCCCAATGGAAGCCGATCCCATTCATCGCAATATAGCAGCAAGCTACGGATGTAATCTCTACATGGCGCGTTTGAAAGGGCATGGTATTGATAATGCCGATGCCTTTGAAAAACTGAGTCCTAAAGACTTGGTACAATCGGCAAAAGAGGCTGTGGCAATCGGCAAAAAAATTGGCAAAAAAGTAATTCTCATGAGCTGCTCTACGGGAGGAACACTGGCGCTTTACCTTTCGGCAAATGACCCTGAGATAATTGCCAATATCCTTTTTTCTCCAAATATTGCCCTTGCTGATCCAAATTCGGCTGTGCTAACCGGTCCCTGGGGCCTGCAATTGGCTAGACTGTTTATTGGCGGTAAATACAGAGAATGGAAACCGGAAAATGACAGCGTAGCTCAATACTGGACTTCAAAATACAGGGTTGAGGGTATAATAGCGCTGAAACAACTGCTGAACATGACTATGAAAGATGAGATTTTTTCAAAAGTGAAACAGCCTGTTTTTATGGCCTATTATTATAAAAATGAAAAGGAGCAGGATCAAACAGTGTCGGTAGCTGCCATGTTATCAATGTTCGAAAAATTGGGTACACCCAATGACAAAAAAGTAAAAAAAGCTTTTCCCGAAGCCGCTGTGCATGTTATCTGTTCGAAATGGCAATCTAAAGATTTGAAAAATCTGGAAAACGCTGTTAAAGAATTTATGGAAAATAATTTGGGGTTGAAGGGTAAATAGATGTCATATCCCATTTGCTAAAGCGGGCAATTTTTTACCATAAAACTTCCTCGTGAAGCTTATCTTATCATGTGTTTTGCAATAACACCAACGGCTTGCCCATTTTCCAGCACAGTTAGGGCACTAATTTTATACTGATTCATAAGTTCCTCTGCCTCTAAAACAGACTGACTGCTGTTGACAGATTTGGGATTTTTGGTCATAATAGCTTCCGCTTTAAGCTGAAAAAATTCGCTATCGCAACTTTTTTCCAAAGCTCTGCGTAGATCGCCATCGGTAATAATTCCTTTTAACTCCTTGTTTTCGATACAAAGTGCCAGTCCCAACATGCCTTTCGACATTACTGAAATCACCTCGCGCAGATTGCTATTCGGTGAAATAACAGGTAATTCTTTAGTCATCAATTCAGCAGTTTTAGTCAAAATCTTTCTACCAAGACTACCACCTGGATGATATAAGGCAAAATCTTCCTGTCTGAATCCCGAAAGTTCTATCAGTACAGCAGCGAGTGCATGCCCCATTGCCAGTGTTGCAATGGCCGAGGCCATGGGAACTGCCGCAAGATTTGATGCTTCATTTTCAACAGCAATATCGAGGACAAAATCGGCATGCTTGGCCAAGGTTGAATTTTTAATAGCACAAATACAAATATGTGGAAGCAGTAAACGATTAATATGCGGTATTAGCTGCAATAGCTCGTCTGTTTCACCCGAGTTGGAAATGCTCAAAAAACAATCGCCGGGCATCAACATACCCAAATCGCCATGAATCGCTTCGGAAGGATGCATAAAAATAGCAGGCCGACCAATGCTTGCAAAAGTAGCAGCAATTTTCTTCCCTATCAGTCCGGATTTTCCCATTCCACAAACAACAATACGGCCACTACAAGTATAGAGCCGCATTGCAGCCCCTTCAAAATTTGAATCGAGCCGGTTGCAGACTCCCTGCAAGGCTTCTTTTTCGACTGAAAAAACTCTTTTTGCCGTTTCGAGAATGTTCATAAAGGAGGTTTTGAAATAAAATATCCTTCAATAAGGCTACAGTTCAAAATATTTCTTCTAAATTATTATAAAACCGCAAATAATATTTGCAGTTTTTAATAATTACCCTATTTTGGGTTAAATTTACGTAAAATTAGGCATTATAGCGCTGAATCTTCAAAAAATGCCACAGAATATCTTCCAGGCAGTACAGCACCGAAATTTTTTAAATCCAAAACCAATTTTCATGAAAAATGTACTAGTTGCAGCACTTCTACTATTATCTCAAATTATGATCGCACAGGGATACCTCAAGTTTGGGGGTGGTTATGGATTTTCTGCATCTAAAGATAATTTTTCCGCTCCAGTCCTTGTTTTTCAGAACAACAACGCCATTGTTTCCAAAGAAAATATTTATGGCACAATTGGCAGTGGAGCTACCTTCAGACTTGCCGGCGGATATACCTTTTCGAATAATTTCGGGATTGAACTGGAGGCCTATTATTTGATGGGAGACAAGAAATATGTTGCTGAAGAATTCAATTCAACTAGTGATTACAGAGAAACAAAGTTTGCAAGTACAAAGCAATTCAGGGTTTTTCCTTCGGTATATGCAAGAGCGAGCAAAGGACTTATAAAACCTTATGTAGGTTTTGGTCCTGTATTGCCAATAGCTGGATTCACCTATCTGGAACTCCGAACAGAAGAGCCTGTTATCAATAAAAGTTCATACCGTTATTATAGGGTGAGCGGTAATTTTACGGTGGGTTTCGAATCGTATTGTGGTGCAAGTATCAACTGGCCCAATGAAAATTTTAATCTCTTCGTGGAAATGCGTTACACAGGCGTAAGAGTTAAATCGAAAAAGGCAAAACTGACCGAATGGACAGAAACCGAAATCAGCAGCGGCAATGTGACCAATAAACTGGAAACGGCAGATTTATTTTATACAGAAATCAACTTTGTAGACAAAATCACTAATGAGTCCAATACTTTGCCTACTGTCTTGGGCGGAATCAATACCTCAATTCCGGATTTTGACAAACCAATGGACGACTTGACCAGTAAAAATAATTTCAATGCCTTTGGAATTAATATAGGTGTAAGGGTGAATATGGTTAAAAGTCAGAATGCAAAATAATTTAAGACGCAAGTCAGGTGGTCGTACACAACACTGCCGATAATTCCTTTCATCAGCAGCGGAATTAAAATACCGCGCTCCTCTTCTATTGTTTTTTCACAGTATGTCTTTGTGATCCTCTGTGTATAACTTTGTGTGCTCTGTGGTGAAATTTCATATTATGCGGACTCTTTTCTCTTCTGTTCTACTACGGCTATTTTCACGCAAAGATTCTGTGTTAATTTCCAAAAAAAATGCTTAATTTTTTTGATAAAGGAAAAAATCATGATAAAATACTACAAACTGTACCCTATCATTTGCTTTGATCTATTTAATTTGCTTTTACTACAGTTCAATATCATCAAGAAAATGAAATATGTGATGGTATATAGTTTTACAACCGCTTAAGTTGATGTAAAGGGTTTTTTAAGGCATAAAGTCCTCAAAAAGATAGGGATTAGAGTGTTGCACAAAACCCCTATCTCTGACTTTTCGTCGGACGTTCAATGTATCCCTTATAAGGTTGCTCCCCAGCAGAGCCTTATTCCGTTTCGTTGAACTTCTAAATATATAAAAAAATAAATTATGCTAAGATTTTTTCTTCAATTTAATCAGCATGAAAATTTTTGACATAGTTTTTTAATCCTTACCATAAACCATAAAATAAGGAGCCTATTTTTTTGTCAATTACACACATTTTTTTTACCTTTGAATACTAAATCAGCTATAAGCTAGATTCGAAGGTTCTGTGGCAATTTGCGGCAGAGCCTTTCTTTTTTCTTCATAATCTGCATCAAATGTAGATTTGGTTTTGAATAATATATACATCAGTTCAAGTAACTTTCTTTGAATGCACACCAATGCTTTCATTTTTATCCCATGCCTTCCTAATAATCTGTGATAAGTTTCTTTATGTGCTGGGCAGTGTTTTATTGCTGAAAGAGAAGGGAAATGCATCGCTTTTCTCACGTATCTATTTCCCTTTTTTGATATTTTTGGTTTCCCTTTTACTGAAGTTCCTGAGGTTTTCTCTTTGATATCAAAACCTGCATAACTGCTCAATTGTTTTTTATTTCTAATCATCTCAAAACCATTCGTTTCTGCTAGTACAACAACTGCAGTAAGTCTACCTATTCCTGGAATTGTAATCATTCTTTCAACAGATTTTTTTACTTCTTCATTGTTAGCTACTAAATCCTCTACTTCTTTTTTTACCTGTTCTTCCTGCTTATTGAGGAGCTTTATTCTTTCGTTAAGCCTATCTAATGTTTTATTATTAGGGAATGCTTCAGCTTTCTCAGCATGTATTTGATTCTTAATGACTGTTCTTTCTGCTACGATCTGTTCTCTTTCTCTTGTAAGTTGTTTTATATTTCTGTAGATCTCTAACGGTGGCTGCCAGCTGTCCATAGCTCTTGATAGCCCGAATCTTGTAATTGCCTCTGAAGCTGTTTTGTCTGTAACTGTTTTAATATCAAGTGTTTTAGCAAAATTGCTAATCTTATTCGGAAGAACAATTACTACCTTAAAAGACCTTTTATGTAGCCAATATGCAATTTGCTGATGGTAAACACCTGTAGCCTCCATTACAAAATATAAATCCGAATTTTCCAATAATAATTTACTTGCCCATTTGTTAAGTTTATCAAAACCGGACATGCAATTTTTGAAAGATGCTGAACCTTTCAACTCAATATTAAAATTACTTGTAATTACACCAAAAGTGCATACAAGCTCATTTTTAGCGACATCTATGCCGACTACTTGTCTTAAAAAATTCATGATGAAATAATTTTGAGGTTAAGAAAAAGAAGTGTTATTCCTTCATCGTTTTTTCTCCTGGCTGGATATTGAAGCTACAAGAATATACCTTGTGCTTTACATTCTGTTCAAACTCTAAAGGAATGAAAGAAATGGCGCGGTTTCTTTGCGTGAGCATACTTCATGAGTTGCTTGGGCGCAAATGTGCTACCATTTCTCTCACTTCAAGAGTAACAAATATAAATTTTAACCTTATTCTTAGCAACTAAAATGCCTTATTTTCGCACTTTTCTATCTGAGGACAAACATAGGAGGCGCAAAGCCGCAGCAGATCTACATTTACGAAGAGACGCAAAGATTAGCCAAGTATTAATTATGAATTTAGTCTAGTGTATAGGTCGAGAAGAAGTTTTGGGGCTTTACCCTTTAAATTTTACAGGTTGAAAAGGAGAAAATCCGAAGGATTTTGACCGACCCCATCGGGGTCAAATATTGGCAACAGACAGCTTGGTGACTGTAACCCAACCCCGTTAGGTGGTCGTACACACAACTGCAGATCCTTTCATTAGCAGCGGCATTTAAATACCGCGCTCCGTTGGTATTGTTTTTTCTCAAAGGCTGAAGTCGTTTGTCTTTAGGGCTAAAGAGTGTTTAAATTTATTTAAGAATAATTTTGACAGATAGAGACTTTGCATTATATTTGATGGCAGCACATTTAAGCCACGCGTAGCACATATTATCATTATTTATTTGCTATTATTACAAAGCATGTATTAAAAGAAAAGGCGACTAGGAATAATTTAATAAAATCAAGACCACTTGCAATGTAGTCCAGAAACTAATTTTTATTCATTACCCAAAATTCAACTTTATGAAACATTCAGTTTTAATTCTTCTACTAACATTATATTGTTCTTTAGCAAATGCTCAGACTGGAGTAATCTACAATTTTACTTTCAAAATAGAAGACGAACTCGTTACTCAAATGAAAGCTCAAAATAAGGATAATAAAATTCTAAACCTTGCAACTGTTGAGGATATGCCAAAAGAGCTTTCAGATACGCTTGTATTGATTAGTGAAAATATGTTGGGTGATTACCTTGGTAACAATATAGTGAGTATGGTGCCAAAAGAAAAATTACTTATGGCCGCATTACCAGAACACCTTTTATATTTACCTGCAAACACTTTTAAAAAGGCAGTTAAAACATTTGATTCATTAAATGTTTTTATTGACATAGATTGCTCTATTTCAGCAAAGGGTGGCGTGAAAATCACTTTAGCGAATAATTCATATTCGAAGGTTAAACCTAAATTAAATCTGACTATTAAGATATTCAATAAAGAGAAAGAACTGATTGAAACGAAAGAAGTGGTTTTAAAAGACTTTGAAAAATTAAGATCCAGATCATTTGATAAAACTTATGGAATTAGAGGTTTGGGACAAAACACAGATAGAATGACTGTATCTGAAACAATCAACTCTGATGACGTGCTACGTATGTATGTTTCGGCTTTAGTAGCTGCTTTACAAAAATAAGTTTTTAATATTCGATTTTATCGTTATCTAATTAAAGCAGCCAGCCAAACAAGAACGTTAAAGAGCAATATGATACTTTGACTAACATTTGCCGATTTTAAAGACACAATTGCAATGACTTTTTAGGGCAATTCGAATGTCATAAATCTGGTATAAATATTTATTTGTATTACTGTACAACATTGTCAACTAGAAAGTTTTTTGTTTTATTTTTTGTATTCAATTTAAATAGAATTTCTACGAAACTTGTTAGTAATTTTGGCAATCAGAACATTGATGACCAAATAAAAAAACATGAGATACCTTATTCTTTCAATTTGTACCATACTTGTAGGATGCAGATTTTCAAACAGTGGGCACAATAGATTTTCGGAAAATTGGTACAGCTGTTCAAAAGACGGATTATACATCGAACTAATCATAAAAGCTGATTCATTTAAATATTCTGCCAACAATGGATTGGTTACCAAATATTGTAATTTTAAATTTGAAAATGATATATTGATTTATACAGACCTCAATTTTCATGAAGATTCTACAGTAATTAAAAAAGCAACTGTTAAATTTATTTCTGACAAGCAAATGACGATGGATTTTACTAACCCCGTGGAGCATTGGACCTTTTATAAACTGGAAGAAAAAATATCTGAAATTGATAATAATGAAAAGTTATTGACTGGCACTCGACAAAGAGCTGTAAAGTATAAATGTGTTGATAGTAGCACAATGGAAGAAAAATCTAAAGATTCAACAAAGAACTTTATTTATTTTCAATTTTAAAGATAATCCATTGTAAAACATGAGTATAGATATATATGAGTCAAGGAATCCAGATTAAAAATTTGTCTTGGCTTTGGGACTAGATGAATCCTCAATGGGAAAATAAATAATGTATAAAATTGAATTTTGCAGCTAAGTATTAAATTTAAATATAACGCCACTGGCTACAGCACAGCTATGCCACACATCTGCTTGAAAATAGCTTAGATCTAGTTATAATTTGTTAGGCTTATACAGCTAAATTGGATGAATAATAAGGTTTTGACAGGGGTACAAGCTAGTTAGGCACTTGCAACAGAGACAAGAATTTTGATATAATTGATGATTAAAAGGATGATAAAAAAAAATATCATTATGATTTAAGTTCAATTATTTAGAATTATATAATACCATATGAGAAAATTTTTAATTTTTCTTGGAATTTACCAGGCAGCACTTATCTTGCTTTGGCCAGGATATTTGTCAGCACTGCTTGGACCTATATTGTTTTTATTTGTTTGGGTAGGTTCCAATGAACCTTCTTTTAAGCCGCTGAATCCAAGACATAATGATATTAACGAAGCAATGAAAAAAAAATGGTTCCGTGATGCCATGCTTCGGGAAGGATTAAGACCTAAATCATTTCACATTTTATGGCCGATTGTTTTTATAATTTTAACCATGACTCCTGGCTTTTTTGCTGGCTTGTATTATGTACCTAAAGAGTTATCCGCATTTTATTATTCGGTTCGGATACTTTGGTGGATGCTCTTTTCTCCTGTGGCAATCATTGCCATTGGTTATTTTTTGATTGACATTATTTTTGTACTAATGCTAGTAAACTGTGGTATTGCACTTAATTTTCTATTATTTTTATTTGCTGGTTATTACTTGGCATTTAAAAATTATGGAGGAATTTCTATACTTGTAATAACTGTTGGTTTATTATTGCCATTATATATTTTGGATTTAAGCCGGTTCCTCCGCCAGCATTTTTTTCCGAAATCTTACGATCAGCACTGATATGGAAAATGAATGTATAATTTAAGGGCAGGTGGATAAACTGCAAAATTAGTTGATGAATTATGTTATAGATTGATTTACAATAATATTTTAATGACCCGTTGTGCAATTAAAAAGCCAAGACATGTTTTATTCTGTTTGACGGCTTGTTATTTATATGATTATTTATGACTAATATAAAATATACCGTTTTGACTATTTATCATAGTTATTTCGTGGGTGTCTTATTTTCTCTAACGCTTCTTATTC
>JBIPOO010000056.1:0-18912 GCA_044379045.1 Saprospira sp. | reverse complement strand
ATGGAAGAATACTGAAAACTACTGATGGTGGGCAAAATTGGATAAGTCAAACTTCAGGTACAACTGCAAATTTATTTTCCGTTAGCTTCGTATCAGATTCCAAAGGTTGGGCAGTAGGGAACAATGGAACGATCATTAGTACTATTGATGGCGGACTTACTTGGAATTCAGATGCATCAGGTGTAAGCTCAAGTATTAGTCTTTTTGGAGTTTTCTTCAGGAATCAATCTCTTGGTTGGGCTGTTGGAAGTAATGGAACGATTTTGAAGTATACTGCGCCAGTATCTGGCTTGGAAGAAATGAATGAAATGAATATTGCAATTTATCCCAATCCAATTAACAATATTCTTAATATTGGATTCGAAATAAGTGGCAAATACTTGGTTCAGGTTTTTGATTTGAATGGAAAAGTTGTAAGTGCGTTTGAGGTGAATTCACAAAATTATCAATTAAATACAATGGCTTGGAGTGCAGGTATTTATCAACTTAAGATAACCAATGAAATAGGACAATCTAAATCTAAAACAATAGTTAAGGAATAAAATTAAAAAATTATTAAGAAATATAGTATTTAAAAAACGTCCTCCAAAAATTTTAAAATTATTTGGGGGACATTTTTATTTAAAAAAAAATTAACAATGCTTTGTCGTGTAATAAATAGATTTTAAAAAAAGAAGTTTGTAGAAACTGATATTCAATTTTTTTTTTTTAAAATGTTCAAATATGTTCAAAATAGCTTAAAGCAAAAAACCGAATTTTAAGTTTTTAATTTTTTAAAGTTAAATTTTAAATTTCAGGTTTCAAAAAATAAAATTTCCTTATATTGTCAAATATTTTGTGTTACTTATGACTTAACTGCAATAACTATGAATAATTTTTTGAAATCTTTACTTTTTGTAGTTCCTATTTTCTCCACCGGAATTCTTTTTTCGCAGGTTGGACTATTGTGGGTAGCATCTGACGCATCACCTATAGATCCCAAAATGGCCAATACATCAAGTGAGGTTGCCTATTCAACAAAAACTGATAATCTAGGTAATGTTTATGTTTTAACTAGATATTATGAAGCTGGTGAGGGAAATGCAGTGGGTATTTTTAAATACAGCAAAGATGGTGATTTGATTTGGAAGTCTAGTTTATATGGTAAAAATACTTTTTTAGAGCCAAGTATGTCATTCGATGTAACCGCAGATGCATTATATTTTGGATTTACAACGGTTTTTGCATCAGGAACAGATAATGTATACTATACGGATGGGCAAGGGAATTATGATACGTTATCAGTTAACAGCACTTATCCGCTGAATATTTCAGGAGGAATTGTTAAATTGGATTTATCAGGTGGATTTATTTGGGCTAATGCTGCGCTCAAAAAACGAAATGTGAATTTGCGGTGGACGATATCTGACATTATGGCAAACTCGAATAAAGTGTTTATATCTGGCGGTTATGAAATTAGCAATTCAGGAGTTGTGTTTTGTAATTGTATTTCTGGCTCAACAAGCGCTATTGGAAATTGTGAATCCTGTGGCACCGTAGTAGAACCACCTAATACTAATATGTCAAATACAACAACGTTTACCCGTGGCACTGAGTTTTACGATTCAGGTGGAAACGTTGGAAATTACGGAAATAATCAAAATTTAACACATGTAGTATGCCCAGGCCTTTCCAATTCATTTTTATTGGCAAAATTTAATAGTTTTAATACTCAGTTTGGCCAAGATATTCTTACAACATATAATGGAAACAGTGTAACAGCTCCAACTCCTATTATAGGTAATTATTCAGGTACAACCAACCCTGGCTATATAATGGCTAACAACTCCACCGGTTGTTTAACGTTTAAGTTCATTTCAGATGCAAGTACAACTGCTACAGGATGGCAAGCAGATATTACTTGTTTAAATTCAGACTTTCCGCCAACTAATTATACAAGCACCAGTTATTTTCCTCGATGTGGTTTAATGTCTGTCGATGACCATAATCAAAATCCTTTTATTATTGGACTAAATATTTCTAATGGAGATTTAGTATCAAAAGCTTTACCTGATTTTAGGGGCGACGCTAAATTTAGCGGTATTTATGTCGATGAATTTGATGTTTATGCAGTAGGATATGCAGAGAAATGGTTATTAAATTCTAATAATGCTTCCGGTATAACACTTTCTAGTTGTTATAATTCACCCTCTATGATGGATTTGAATGGTAGTGATATTATTGTTCACAAATATACAACGGGTTTGACAAATCCTACATGGTACGGTAGAATTAACGGAAGTGGCTCTGAATATGGTATTGATATTGTTGTTCATAATGGCGAACTTTTTATTATGGCATTAAATACATCTATCGGATCAAATATTGTTTTCAAAACACCAACAGTAATAAATAGGACAAATACTAAGAGGGAAATTTATCTAATTAAACTATTGAATCAAGCTCCTGCTAACTTAACAGCTAGCGACAGGCAACTTTCTGCTTCCTGGGTTCAGTTAATTGAGTCTTCTACCAACGGGGGATTTTTTAATTTTTCAGAAGGCTCGTCTTTGTCTAAAGATATAAATGGAAATCTTTTTATGTCATTCACATTTTATGGAAATGGTGTAGCAATGAATTACTATGATTCAACTTGTAGCGGTAGTGGATGTTGGGCTTCACCTTCTGGTACGTTTTTCTCAAATGGGGGTTATGATTTCGGTTTTTTTAAATTTTCTAATTCAGGGTCAATAATAAATCACAAGACTATGGGTGGTGCATCTGATGACTTTGTAAATGGTATACATGTATCTAACGATGAAATACATCTAGCTGGATCTTATAATGGTGTTTGTGACTTTGAACCAACTTCTTCAGTTATTAGATCTTTGACATCTGTTGGTGGTTCCGATGGATATATAGCTAAGTATGGTTGTTTCAACCCAGCAATATCTATATCTCCAAGTGTTTATTGTAACAATGAACCTTTAATTTTAACAGCACTAACAAATTGTCCAATTGGAGCCTGTAACTTTAATTATACTTGGGCTGATCCTATAAACGGAGGTTCATTTAGCACCAATGACAGAGCTATAACTATAATTCCAAGTTCGGGCACAAATCAAAGAAATCTTCTTCTATACGACGCTTATTCCGGATGTACCACAAGTGGTTTTGTTACGTTAAACGCAGAACAAGAAATAACTTTATCAACAACACCTCAAAATGTTGTTTCATGTTCTGGAATAAATCAAACATTCATTGCTACTGCTAGCCCTCCTAATGCATTAATAAATTGGTATAATAGCGAGGGTTCAATTGTAGGAACAGGGTCTACTTTTACAACTTTTATTCCTGGAACCTACTCTGTTAAAGCTGAATTAAATGGTTGTTCGAAATCTTTGAATGTTAATTTAAATAACTATACATCAATCTCGCCAAGAATTTTACCTGACAATCCATCTTTTTGCGGTTCAAATGGATATCTACAAGTTGTTGACTGCCCTAATTGCTCTTATTCTTGGACAGCCCCTATTGGATCATCTTCTTTATCTAGTTCTAGTGCTATTTCTACTGATATGCCTGGATTTTACGAAGTTGACATAAATGACCAAAACGGTTGCACTCAAACAATTTTTAAAAATGTCGTTTCACAGCCATTTTTAGTTCCGCCAATATTTAGTGAAGATATAAGCGGAAATTCAACAACATCTATATGTAACGGTAGACCATTGATTATTAAATCTATTCTACCCGCTTCATGCTTGAACTGTAGCTATCAATGGAGTGATGGGACTAATGGGCCATATGCCTTTGCATTTTCAAATGGAAATTTTAATGTAACAGTTACTGATAATAATACAGGGTGTTCTGGTAGTTCTGCCCAACTTTCAATCAATTTATCAAACTTAAACATCCCCACTATTATAGGAAACCCACCAAATAGATGTAGTAATATTTCAAGTGGAGTAACTAGTCCGGCACAATTATCAGTTTCAAATACATGTGTTAATTGTACATATGAATGGATGAGAAATTCTACTGGAACACCCATTGGAATAGGGACTAGTGTTAGCATTAGCGGAGCAGTATTTTCTTCACCTTCGAGCGATTACTATGTCAAAGTTACCGATGCATATGGGTGTATTGAGAACTCCTCATTATATACTGTGGAATTATTAAATTATTCTATTCCAAACATATCTGCTACGGGGGCTGAAATTTGTGGGACAAATTCTATCACATTAAATACTCAGGCCTGCAATAATTGTAATTATCAATGGAACCAGTTGATTAATTCCTCAGCAGTTCCAATAACTGGCGCAATTTTATCTTCATTCACAACAAGTATTGCTGATACCTTTTTTGTTGATGTTACTTTTCAAAATGGTTGTATTGGACAATCATTAAACAAAATAATTGATGTCAATTCATTTACTCCAACCATTAGTCCAAGAGGTACAATTAATTTTATATGCAATGGAACTCCAATTGATTTAATAATTGACGGCCCCTCTACGGTTTTATTGCCACCTAATTGGAATTACCAATGGTTCTTGAATGGTGCACCAATTTCAGGATCTACCGGACATATACATAGTGCTACTACACCAGGAACTTATTCCTTATTAGTCACTAAACCCGACGGTTGTTCATCCTTTTCTAATTCATATCTGGTAAATGCTTCAAATGCAGGCTCAAATCCAATAATTGTCCCCACCCCATCAGTTTACAGATGTGGTGGTGCTTCGGTGCTTTTAACAGCTAATTCATGTGCAAGCTGTCAATATACTTGGTTAAATGCTGATGGAACTGCCCTAGCCCAAACAACTCATCCTATAAATTATTATAGTACCAATGTTTCTCAAGGTTATTATGTTGAAGTAGTTGATATGTTAACCGGATGTAAATACACATCAGATATTGTAGAAATTAAAGATACAATATTACCAACACCTATTATATCTGTGTCCAGTCAAACTAATTATTGCAGTACGACTCCAGTAATTTTATCTACAAATGCTTGTGCAGGTTGTACATATGAATGGAGTATAAGTGGTTTTGATGACCTTGGAAATCCTGTAACTTGGACGCGTACTACAAATCAAAATACATATACCGCTGATACAACGGGAAATTATACTGTACAGGTTTTACAGTCTGGATGTTCTTCTCCAATGTCTAGTTCTGTTCCGGTAACTAGACTTTCATTCAATGCTTTATTGTCCTCCCCACCGATAACATCAATTTGCAACGCTGATACAGTTGTAATAAAAGCAGTACCTGATGCTAGTTTATGCCAGACATGTACATATGAATGGTATCAAAACGGAGTTCAGATTCCATCTCCTGCTAACCAAGATACTTTTAATGTGACTGAGGGTGGAAGTTATCAAGCTATTATTAAAAGAAATTTTCCCGGTTATTCATCAACACCATATACCTTTGGATGTAGGGATACTACTCCATCCCTCACTTTCTCCGACATCTCCGTCTCAGTCGATCTCCAATCTTCAGCTGCTGCAATTTGCGGTCCTTCAGGACAGGTGACGCTCAATGTTAATTCCTGCTCTACTTGTTCCTATGCCTGGTTTTACGATGGTGATACAACAATTGCCGGAGGCGGTTTGAATTATATTCCGCTAACAGGTGTTAATGATACTTTTTATACAGTAAATGGTGCTGCAGCAGAGGGTATGTATAAGATTAGAATAACCAAGGCTGGTTGTCAGGTATTCGATTCTATTTTGCTTGCAGATGTACCTGCACCGCTTTACACACTTGACAGCAGTTCGGCACCTTACGCAAATATTTGTGGAGGGACACCCATTACACTCACGGCAAGCTGTGTAGCAAACTGCAATCTGCCGATTATATATCAATGGTATAAAAACTCGGTACCAATAGCAGGTGCTATAGGCGCTTCCAATTTGGTCATTTCTGCGGGGGATTATCAACTAATCACGACCGATAATAATGGTTGTGTAACTTCACCGCCTACTACCACTGTGATTGAGGTTAATCCACCTTCAGGATTTGGCCTTGTTTTAGATCCGGTATCGGTAGTGCCGCTTACAAATGCCGACTTTGATTTGGATCCTTATCTCAATCCTGTCTCCTTGCATACGACCGATGCCTACAGTGCTGTTCCTCAACCTGCGGCTATTGTTGCCGGAGATATGTTTTCACCTGCATCGGCTGGTTCAGGACCTCATCTTGTCAGTTACACTTACAATTTCCAAAATTGCAGTTTTGTTGCCAGAGATACCATTCAGGTGCTCTCGCCAATGGCCGTCGATGTTGTTAACCTCAATGCCCTAGCACCTCCTTATGAGTCCTGCTTGTTCGATAATATACGCTTTATATTGTCTAATTTTACTTTTGCGCCAAACCAGATTTTATTCCCAACCTCATCCACTACTTTCGATACGGTAACAGTTTCAAATGCCGGATTGACACAATTTGCGGGTGTTTGGTCCGGGAATATTAATGTAATTGTACCAAATGGTTCTGTTACCGGAAAAGTAGTTTTCAGAAATACCGTTTCGGGTGATCGTTTTCAGGCGCCTTTCTTCCTTGTGGTACAGAATCCTGCAGTGGCTCTAAGTCTTAACGGTGTGCCACAACCGCTCTGTTCGAATGCCGATACAATAATCTTGAGCGGATTTCCTACAGGTGGTAGTTTTGAAGCTGCTTACAGCGATTCCACGAATGTCATTATCACATCGCTTATGAGCGGAAATAACTTTCTAGTCGAAAATGTTAGCGATTATGACCTTGTCAGTGGATCACGATTCCTGAAACTTACTTATATCTATACGCCAACTTATTCCAATAATGCCGATTTCTGTCCCGATGTAATTGACTCACTCAATGTTCAGGTCAATAATATGGAATTGGACAGCATTGAATACACCCCTATTTCTGAAACGCAGTCAAATGTGCCATTGGCAACATTAACCCGACTCATCTGGCCGCTCGAAAATAGAAATTATCCCGGCAATTATGTGGGAACCTATGTTACTGGCAATAATATCCAGGCGAATACGCTGCCAATTCCTTCTAATGCAACATCAGTAAATGATTCGGTATTTTATACTTTCACAAATGGCATCTGTTCCAATACTATTGGTGAAGAAGTTAGCGTGTGGAAAAGACCGACCATTTTAGATTCCATCCCATTATGGGTTTGTCAAAGCGATGATACTATATTTATTGGCAGAAATGCCAGTGGACTCTATGTGACAAGAAACGGAACTACCTATACTTCGGATGCTAATTATGTATATGAAAATAATCAGGGTATCACCAATGGGGTAGACTATTCCTATGATGAAAAAATAAATATCATGACACTGTCTTCTTCCAATGGAGGCTTATTGACCATCAATCCGGTTTTAGGGGCAGATCGATATGCTTTAGTTCCCCAACTGATTAGTGGGACGTCGACAGATATTACCATGACTTTTACTTATAATCGAAATACCGATTATTTTACCGAGCCAACAATTACGACCAATTATGTGATTGCTGCAGTGACAAAAACAGTCAATGTAGAAGCTCCTATTGCGGCACAAATAAGTCCTGCAATTCTTGATGATACAACTTTCTGTCAGGATAATATTACGCAACAATTTTCAGGCATACCGAATGGAGGTCAGTATTATCTGAATGGGGACTCATTGCCAAGTAACATTTTTAACCCAAATTCTTTGGTAGCGGGACTTGTACCTGCTGTTAATGCCAATACAGGTGTCAACAGACTTACTTATATTTTTAGAGGAAATGCCTGTACCGATTCTGCCTCAACAAATATTTTAATTCCTGCTCAGTTTAGCATAACCATTACTGCATCGAATGCACCCGATTATTGTCAGCTTGATGAGCCCGATTCTATCATTGTTTTGAGTTCAAACCCTGCCTTAATGGACAATGCAGCAGGTATATTCTTGGTAAATACATCCAACTCCGGACAATTTTTTAATCCTGCACAGAGTCCTGCACTGTTGCGCCAGAATTTGGTGAAATACATTGCTCAGGATATTTTTGGCTGTACAGCGGTAGACTCAACAATCTTCAATGTCAATCCAATGCCCAAGCTCAGAATGACAAGTTTCGATCCTGCCTACTGTCTCAACGCAACACCTGTTGTCATTGATCTATTTGAGGATACATTATTCAATCCTAATGATAATGACTGGCATCTTCAGACAAATGGATACAATGCACCATATGATAGTTTTGTTGTAACCCTTACAGGTAGAGGTGTATTACCATCGGGTAACAATCCTCAAAATCCCATGTACAGTCCATTACAAGCTGGTGTAGGTCTCGATACAATTGTTTATAATTTTACCGATACTGTTACCGGTTGTTCATCAACAATATCTGATATAACATTCATCAAGCCATTGCCGGTACTTTCGCTTACTACAACAGGCTCTCAACCACTTAATCCCGAATATTGTGAACGTGATACTGTTCCAGTTTTTGCAACCCCCGCAGGAGGACAATTCCTAAGTCTTCAGGGAAATAATTTTAATACATCAAATCCACCGACAATTTTTGCCAATATTCCTGGAATTTCACCAGCTACAACAACCGAGATTGTGGGCTACACCTATCAGGATCCAATAACCTTCTGTAAGGATACAATCAGAGATACTATTGTTATAAGGAATTTCACAACCGATGCTGTTATAACAGGCCTGCCTAATCAAATTTGTGCAAACGATACCATTTATGCTGTTGGGCTTAATTTTGGTGCAGGTCCTTCTGTAATAGGTTATTTTAGTTCTCTTTTCCCAATCGACACGGCTATGATTAGTACGAATATTGATTCAATTAGTGCCGATTTTAATCCTTTTTTATCAGGTATATATGATAACGGCAGGGATGTGGTGGTAACCTACACTTACAGTAGTAATGCTTGTATAAATACGGTGTACGATACGGCAACACTCAACCCCTTGCCGCAACTTACAATCATAATGCCCGGCGATACGCTCTTTAATTCTACTGACCCTGTCTTCCATATTTGTTTCAGTGCCGCTACCTTTCCTCTGCAGGGTTTCAATACCTACATGGGCTCAACAACGCCTATAAACAGAGATCCAAACGGGGGCCAATTTTACACAAATAGTGGAAACGGAATAATACCTTCCTTTGGCTATTGGGATTATGTCGCAGATTCGGCTCAATCGGGATTAGATACAATTAATTTTGTTTATACAGACCCAAGAGGTTGTACCAATACCAGATCGGAACCGATTGTTGTGGATACAGTGCCTGAGTTGGGTTTTGCCGGTTTCGATCCATTTAAATTAGATCCCAATACCGATCGTTTTGTATATTGTGCCAACGATATGCCCCATTTGGTGATACCTTCACCATTTGGCGGTGCTACTTATTGGAACTACAATCCAATTCCTTCCATATTATTTGAACTTAGACCCGACACCTTAGTTGTGGGTGGACAAACGACCATTCATCGACTAAGCTATGAGTTTATTTCAGCAAGGTATCAGAGCGGGGGAGTTTGTATTGATTCTACGATTCAATTTGTGGAAGTAAGACCTACGCCAATTCTTAATTTAGCTGCTTCTGTACCCGATTTTTATTGTGTATCAGACAGTTCAGAGCGGATTATTCTCTCTGCTACACCTTCTGGTGGTGTTTTTGAGGATATTTCCAATCTTGCAAGTGGTGGAATTGTAATAGGGGGAGTTGTGTCAGACAGCTTATTCGATCCAATGGCACAGATGGGACGTAGAATTGTAATGTACTACTATACCGATACCGCTGCTTTGTCAGGTTGTACCGATACTATTTCAAAAACAATAGACGTTTACAACCTTCCCGACGTTGCTTTCGAAAGTGGTGGTGGTTGCGTTGGAGACGCTGTTTTATTCCAGCCAAATCCGGCAGGACTAAGTAACAGTTTTCCTGCAATAGATAGTATTACCATGGCAATCTGGAATTATGGAGATGGAATAATCGATACGGTGACCACTTTCCCTAATCAGATTTTAGTGCCGGATCGTACACATATCTATACAACTACAGGCGTTTATTTCCCTACTTTGACGCTAGTCAATCGTGGAACCTGCGATACCAGTTTTACAAAAAGGATTGTCGTTTCACCAAAAGTTGTTGTGAATGATACAACACCTTATTATCAGGATTTTCAAGCCAGTCCAGGCGATTGGTTTCAGGATAATGAATTGGTATTCAGTACTAATGGAGTCGATTCACTTTGGGAATGGGGGCTTGCTGCCGGTCAAAGAATCACTACCTTGCAAGAAAGTAACCTTGTTTGGGTAACAGACCTGGACAGTTCGTACCGCAGTGGTGAAAAAGGTTGGGTACTGAGTCCATGTTTCGACATTGGAACCCTGCGCCGTCCTATGGTCGCACTCGACATTTGGCGAGATACCCGCGAAGGGGTTGATGGAGTTATTATGCAATATTTCGATCAGCCAAGCCAGTCCTGGATGAACCTTGGTGTAAGAGAAAAGGGTATCAATTGGTACAACCCCTCATATGTAATTGCCTCACCGGGAGATCAGGCAGGCGCACCTATTGGTTGGTCTGGAATTAGTAACAGTTGGGAAGATGCACGTTATCGACTGGATGTTGCTGGTGGAGATTTGCGCGGTCAGCGAAATCTGCGTTTGCGTCTTGCCTTTGCTTCATCGCCAAACTCAGTTGTCGGAAACCTCGAAGGTTTCGCCTTTGATAATTTCTACATCGGAAACAGAACCCGAAGTGTGCTTTTGGAACATTTTACCAACCAAAGCTACAGCGGAATGGGTCAAATCGAGACCGACCTCTATTCAATGGTTTACGATAATTTATATGGTAGAGATGTCAATCTTGTACAATATCATACCGAGTATAACAGTTTCGATTATTTGCATCAACAGTCCCTTGCCGAATCGAATTCCAGGGTTTTATACTATGGTATCAATAACGCTGATCAGATACGCATCAATGGCCAGAGTTTGTTGAGCAGAACCAGTGATTTGGTCAACGGAGCTGCTGAAACGCTTGACATGCAAATGCTGCAAGATGCCAAATTCAAAATCAGACTTTATCCGGTCAGCATCCAACAGGGTAATATGACAATTACTGCCGATGTTTCAGCATTGGAAGATATTAGCTATGATGACTACGCATTGCATCTAGTGGTGACGGAAGATTCAATTGAATCTTTGCAAAGCCATAATCTGATGTCGGTGGTCAGAACAATGCGTCCCGATGCTTCGGGTACTACCTTACCTGGCACCTGGGTTGCAGGTGACTTGTTGCAGGTGGCCAACACCTGGGATTTTGGCTCTGTTTCAGGCATTACTTACAACCCCAATAACTTAAAAGTGGTGGTTTTTGTACAAAACCGCAATACCAAAGAGGTTTATCAGGTAGCTACATCGCGCAACCTCAATATCTTCAACGGACCAGTGAGCAATGTGGATGAAATTGCAATGGAAGAGGGAAAAGAAATTCTGGATATGAACCTTTATCCGAATCCAACCCAAAACTATTTCAATGTTGAATTTAATAGCGAATTACTTGGAGAATATGATTGGAAACTGGTAGATGTTACAGGAAGAGTACTTAGAAATGGCAGGGCAGAAGCTGGTACCAAAACAATACTTGTAAATACAGAAAACTTTAGTCCGGGTATGTACATTTTTAGTATCAACAACGAAACAGTTTACGCTCAACGAAAAGTAATCATTGCAAGGTAATCAAAGCAGAGCCATTGTCATAGAGGCCATGGCTCTGCAAAAAATTTTAACCCAAAATTTATAGTATCAGATTCTAATTTTCAAAACAATCTGATTATTTTAAAGCTATATTTCCCAAATGCTATATAAATTGAAAGATATGAAAACTTTTAATCTCCAGATTTTACTTGTTTTGTTATTTGTAGGAGTAGGGGAGTTGTGGGGGCAGCCGCCGGCTAATTGTAATGCAGGAGTAACATGGACTATCAGACGGGTTTCTGATAATTTTCAGGTTGCTGATAATACCGGTGGAACAACAGTAGACATATGCCCAAACATACAGTACCAAATAACCTTAGCAAATCTTAATACAAATGCAAATTCATATGTTTGGAGTTCATCAGTTCCTGCGAATTCTACAATTACCGGTTCTCCTGGTTCTACCGTAACTGTAACAGTATCTTCTAATTTAGTTATAACAGTGGACATTAGTGATAATGTTGCTCCAAATAATGAATGTTCTTCTTCTTCAATTGCTTTCACTTTTAATACTCTCCCGACACCTTCTTTGAGTATAACTCCTTCTAGTGCAATAGTTTGTTCCGGGCAAAATATTACTTTAACTGCAGCTCCAGCTGTTTCTTGTAGTGCAACAAATCCCACAGATGCATGCAATGGTTTAACTTATGTATGGTCAACAGGGGTGACAACGTCAACAAATACATATTCTGGATTGAATGCGAATACCCCCTACACAGTCACTGCAACCAATTTTAGTGGATGTAAAGCTTCAATTACATCAACTGTAACAGTAAATGCTATACCTACAATTACTAGTTTGACACTTGATAAAGCTAATTATTGTAATAATGATATACCAGTACTAACTGCAAATGGAGTTAATGCTGGTAGTGGAACGTTAAGTGGAAACCCTTATTCGTGGAGTGTTTCAATAGGGGGAGGAGCTCACAGCTCTTTACCTGGCTCTCCATCTTCAGGTAATTCAATTACAGCACCAGCAGTAGTCTCAAGCACTTCATATATATACAGAGTTACGGTTTCGAATTCTAATAATTGTTCAGTAACAGCATCTACATCAAGTTTTACCCCAAATCCTGTACCTACACTTAGTGGACAAATTTCGGTTAACGGAGGTAGTGGTGTTAGTGTAACATCAAACACAGCAACAATCAATGTTTGTGAAAAAAGTACTGTTGCATTAACTGTTAATCCAGGTGGAGGGGCCCATACATATGCTTGGGCTCAAAATGGTGGATCTTTTGGTTCTGGTCTTGCCAGTGAAAATGTTATACCAAATGGTGCAAATATAACCGGAGCTACAGTTCGCTCTTATAATGTTACGGTAACAAATAATGCAAGTAGCTGTTCTTCAGAATTTATTTTCAGTATGAATGTATATGATACTGTAGAATTAACAAATACAAACACTTACACTATATGTGATGGACAAACCCAGGCTATTACACTAACTACTTCTGCAAGTCCAGGTTGGGGTACGTCAACATTGTCCTGGTCTCCAGTATGCCCAACTTGTATTTCTGGAACACCTTCAGGTCAAATTTATACGACGCCATCACTAAGTGCAACAACCATATATACAGTAACTGTTACTAGGGCCGGATCCGGAAATTCTTGTATATCTGTTTTGCCAATTGCTGTAAATGTTACTTCAAATCCAGTGGCTGCTATTTCTGTTGGAGGTGTTACAGCAACTAATTTCGATATCTGCGAAGGAGAAATTCTAAATATGACTGCTTCAGGTGGTACTACATTTAATTGGACTACAATGCATCCAGGGTATTCAGGTCCAACGAGTTCACCTAATATTATGACTGTACCCCCGAGTAATTTTAATTATGAAGTTGTGGTTGGTCAGTCAGGTTGTACATCTACCGCAACTTTAAATGTGGTAGTTAAATCTAAACCTCTAGTAACTATTACGGGAGGACAGAAATGTGAGAATATATCTTTTACATTAAATCCAACAATTACTACATCTAGTGGATCAACAATTGTGAGTTATAATTGGAATAATGGTGCTGGCATAGGACCAACTTTTACTGCTACTGCCCCTTCTTCAGGTTCCCCTTTTGTAACTTACACGTTAGGAGTAACTGACGATAACGGATGTACTGCGACAGGGACAACTTCGATTGAAGCAATAGTTTGTGGGCCAATTTTTGTAGATGTAACTGGAAATGGTGGTTATGGAACTTTTTCAGGCATTAACTATGCCTGTAGCGGGCAAGTATTAGAATTAAATATTACAGGTAGTACATTTGCTAATTCAGTTTATAGTTGGGAGACAGGAGAAACAAACCAGTCTATCTACGTTCCCTTGGGGGAAGATTCATGTGAGTATACAATTGTAATGCGTGACTGCTTTGGAGATGGCTGGAATGGAGGCTATTTGACAATAAAGGTCGATGGTTCTGCAATAGGTAGTTACTCTGTTCCTTCTCCTGACACAAGCTCAACAATGTCAATTAAAGTAGGTAAAAATTCTTTTTTTTCAGTTGATTATACACCTGGGGCTTACGAAGCAGATAATTCTTATGAAATATTATTAAATGGGACTAAGGTTTTCGAAGATGGTACATATACACCACCATTTTCAAATGCTTGTTATGCATATACACAAACAAGCCCTAATACTGGAATAGACGTGTTTAGGAATGCTTGCAATGCAACCTCATTGAATAATTTTAGCGTGATTTGGGAGTCAGGACATTATCAAGAAGAAATTTTATCATGGGGCTATTTTGGTTGCTTCTTCGATTTTTCGAATGGTTCTTTTGATTGTGGATATTACACCTTAGAGTCTTCAATCTTTGTTTATGTAGTAGATAAAATTGATACGCTTGATATTGTTGTATCTAATCCTGATATTATGATTGTACCTGGTGATAGTACGCTGTGTCATGCAGCCAGTTTTATTGCTCAGGCACAATGCCCAAACTGTTTAGTTCCTATTTCTTCATCTTCTTATGTATGGAATACCAACCCAACTGGACAATCGTCTTTCAATGTAAATAACCTAACATCTCCGCTCACGCTTATAGTTGAGGCAGTTGATGATGTATCTTGCCCAACAAAAGATACAGTATATTATACTCCAAGAGCCGATATTACAGCATCAATAAATCCACCTAACCCATCATATTGTCCAAATGGAACAGTTTCTTTATTTGCAAGCGCTACACAATGTTTAGGATGCTCATATACATGGACAACGGGTCAAATATCACCTTCTATAACAATAAATCAAACTGGAGCATATTCTGTCACTGTTACAAATGAAGGTTGTACTGACTTAGCTACGGTAACTGTTACACAACTAACTCCATTTAAGCCGATAATTGTAGATGCGTCTAATAATACTATTAATAGTTTATATCTGTGTAATGGAGAACCAGATTCTTTGTTTGTAGATATAAACGCTTGTATAGGATGTAGTTATACTTGGAATGGAGGAGCGACAACTCCTTTCACTATTATTAATAGCCAAGGCGGCATTTTTGTAGAAGTAATTGATGAAAATGGATGTACAGGATATTCCGATCCTGTTCTTGCAATCAATAACAACTTTAACGCTATAGCAATTGCAATGCCGAATCAGATTTGTCCTGGAAGTAATGCAGTGTTAAATGTTAATGGTTGTCCCGGTTGCACTTATAGTTGGTTCGAAAACAGTTCTCCAAATAATATTATTGCCTCAACCCGAATTTCAACTATAACAGCAACCGGAGATTACTTTGCTGTAGTTGAAAACCCTGTAACAGGGTGCAGATTTACTTCTAATTTAGTAACTATTTCAAATGTTACAGTCACTGATCCAATTATTGTTTCAAATACAACAACGATTTGTGATGGTTCAATAGCTACTTTAACTACGAACAGACAAAATGGGGTTAGTTATCAATGGTATGGGGGAAGTGGTTCAAGTACTATAATCAGTTATGCAACAGATACTTTCCTTAATGTTTATCCTCAGAATAGTAATGGAGTGGTAGGGGTTTTTAGTCTTATCGCCACTTATCCAAATGGTTGCACTGCATCATCTTCTTCTATAACAATTACAGAGACTGACTTTACCCCAGTAATTACACTAACATCTTCTAATGCAAATATTTGCCCAAATCAGGATGTAACTTTGAGTTCAACAAATGGAATTGGTTGGAATTATCAATGGTATAGAAATGGAGTAATTATTCCTGGAGAAATTTCTTATATATTGAATGTGTCCCAAACGGGAACTTACTATGCTATTGTAACAAATAGCAATTTGTGTACCTCAACTACTAACTCAATTTTTGTAAATGAATCTCCTGTAAATTCTGTTACAGTTTTCGCCGACAGAACCGAAATCTGTCCCGGCGAATCAGCCAGATTGGGCGTAACTCTTTGTCCACAATGTTCATATGAATGGTTTAATGGCATAACTGGCATATCCATCACCGGGCCACCAGATCCAACAAATTACACATACTTAGCCCAGACTTCAGGAATTTTCTTTGCTGAAGCTTCTGCTTTGGGTTGCACAGTTAGGTCTGATTCTATAACAATTATATTAAAGCAGGTAATTATACCTGCAATTAATACCTCTTCTCAGTTTGTTTGCGAAGGCCAAAATGCAACTTTAGTTACTTCAGGTTGTAATTTATGTGATTATTCTTGGATTAGAAACGGACAACCAATTTTTGGTGCTCTAAATGATACATTATTCATAGTTTCTAATCCGACTGATGCAGGAGCATACCAAGTTTTAGTAAGTTATCCGAATGGATGCTCTGATACTTCTTCAATAGTAAATATCAACGACGGTTCATACAGCCTTTCCATTTCAATTAACCCTCTTTTAGGGGACAGTGTTGTATGTAACAATAGCAATGTTGTAGTAGAGAGCACTTCAACTTCCATATTTTGTGCTTTAGGTTGTAGTTATCAATGGTTTAGAAATGGAGGAGCTGTTGTTCCGTCAAATGTGCCATCTTTAAGTACTTCAAATGGTGGTTTCTATAGAATGAGAATGTCTGATTCGAGAGGATGTATTGAAGAATCTAATTTATTGCAAGTTACCCAAATAGACCTCATCCCCTCCATCTCTTCCACCTCCACCGCCATTTGCGGAAATGATGCTATTCGCCTCAGTTATTCTGACTCTGCCAATTGTTTAGGCTGTGTTTACGAATGGCAAAAAGGAGGTAGTGCTGCAGTTTTTGGAACCAACACAAATCCTTTTTACTTGACTGATGCAGGAGCTAATGCAGTGGGCGTTTATTCTCTCGAGGTAACACAATCGGGTTGTACAGCCTTGTCGAATTTGATTTCACTGAATCAGATATCAGGATTGAGTATTCCCGTTGCTTCAACCGACCAGAATATTTGTAATGGAGATACCACAACTATTTACAGAGTTGGCGGTGGCTGTGTTGATTGTCAATTTCAGTGGCTTTTAGACTCACTTCCAATTTTAGCGGCAACAACTCCCTCCCTTACGGTAAGTAATCCGGGGAATTATAATTTGCAGATGTCTGTTGGTGCCACCGGATGTCGAGATACATCTTCGGTGATTACTTTATTACCTGTTCAATCGCCAATTGACTCCTTAAATCTCGAAGCTGTTTTCTATTCCCCATTGACCAATACAGGGCCCTCCCTCAACTTACAAACTGCGGTTTTCCCATCCACAACAGCCTTGGCTTCGGTAAATGATACCTTCTACAGTCAACCCTTTAATGCCGCATTTGCTGCTAATTCTGGACTTTCAGGCTCAAGAAATGACACATTGAATCCTGGAGATGCAGGACCGGGTTTTCACAGAATTTATTACCAGTTCGATACACTTGGATGCAGCTTTGTCTACGATGACATTTTGTTGGTATTTGGTGAGCCAAGCGTAAGCATTACAAATGAAAATAACAATGCTCCGCAATTCGAAGCCTGTGTGGCAGATACTATTGTACTCACTGTTTTCAATATGCCATTTGAAATTGACAGTGTATATCTTTTTAATGAAAACAATACTTATTTTTCAGTACCTGTAGATACGATTGATTTAACACCAACAATCTATGGTGGTGCAACTGTTTACAATGGTACCATTCGCCTCGGCATTCCCGACACTGCCTATTCCTCCTTTATGTTGGTTACCTCAGCAGGAAATGTAGATAGTTTTGTTACACCATTTCTGTTGATTCACAATACCAATCTTGATATTTCTGGTCTCCCAGGTGTGGTCTGTTCAGCAAATCCGCCGCTAGCCCTTACCGGAACGCCTGCGGGTGGCTTCTTTACTGCTCAGTATTTCTCGGGTGGAACACTTGCACAAGGTGCAACAGTAACTGGGGCTTTTACAGGCAATAACTTTAATACGGGCGCCATGACAAGAGCCTCCTATGGAAACGATATGTTGCAGAATGTCAGGGTAGTGTACAATTATTTCAACTCCTTTACCAATGGCATAGGTTGTCCGCAGGTTGACACCATTTCACAATTTGTGGAGGCCAGAGGAGTCTTTCTCGATGAAGTGAAGTTTAATCCTATTTCTGTTTCGCAGGATCGTGAACTATTGAGCAATCTGGTTTTCCGCGTAACACCTTATCAGTCGCAGCCTAGTTGGATTCGCCAGAATTACAATAATGGAGCTATCAGCTTCAGTGGTAATTTTACCTTCCCTGCAGGTAATCCTGTCGACTTCCTGCCCAAAAATGCCGGAGTTGGTAGACATGCAATGACTTACCGTATTTCAAATGGAAGCTGTACAAATGAGATTACCGACTCTATTCAGGTAATTCCTGCGCCAAGCCCTATTGGTATCCCCGATTCCATGTGCCGAAATCAGACCTTTACAGATTTTTATCGCCATACGCTTTACAATCAAAGGGATTCTTCTTACAATATTGCGCTTGGTATAAATTACAGGGACACCACTAATATCATCAGAGTTTATACAACTAATGGACCAAATGCAGGCCTGACAGTTTTCCCTTCAAGTTTAAATTTGGAGCGCTATAATTACAATCCTGCACCAGTTCCTGCGAATACCGATACGCTCAATATGGAGTACTGGTACAAAAAAATAGAGCGAATCAATGGCGTTCCGGTTGATACCATAATGTACATAGTAGGTTCCATAGTTACACCTATTTTCATTGAGAATCCTTTCACCGTAGAAATTATC
>JBIPOO010000260.1:0-5724 GCA_044379045.1 Saprospira sp. | reverse complement strand
TATATGGCATTGGGCATCCCAACAATTATGTCGCCAGTAGGTGTAAACTCAGAAATTATAATGGATGCTGAAAATGGTTTTTTGGCAAAGGATACTGCACAATGGGTTGAAAAAATATCCTTACTCATTGATAATGAAAAACTGCGATATGAAATAGGAGAACAAGGCAGGGAAACTGTTTTGGATAAATTTTCGGTGCATGCGCAAAAAGAAAGATACCTAGCGTTTTTTGATCAGTTGTGCAAAACCTGAAAGTCTTTCTAACCCAACATTATGATGAGTAGCAAAGAGGTAACTATTGCAATTTCAACTGCAGTTATCAAAATAATTGTTTTGAAATGTGGTGTTTTTAGCATAAAATTCTTTTGTTATTAAAACTTTTAAATTTGCTAAAATGCTGCCTGACTAATTAATTTGATGTGTATTTCTATCAAAAAATAATTAACTTTGATTTAAAATCACCAAAATTTTTGACCTATGAAAGATAAATTAGTGGAACTTTTCGAATCATTAAGTCGCGACAATCAAGAACAGCTATTTGACTATGCCACCATGCTTTGGGAGATGGAACAGGGTGAGCATCAATTAAGGGAACAACTCGGTTTTGGTAAAAATTCAGTAAAGATTCCCTTACCTCTTACAGATAAAACCGACCCTAAAAATATAAACTAATGGCACAGAGAAAACGCATTTTTATCGATATGGACGACACGCTTTGTCAGTTCAGAAAAAGATATGCAGAGAAATTGAAGTCGCATCCCGAGATTGCTTACCCACAGTCGCAATACGGTTTTTTTGCCGACCTTGAACCCATTCCCGGAGCAGTTGAGGCCTATAAAACGCTGGAAAAAAGTTATGATGTTTTTATACTGACCGCTCCATCGTACCTCAATCCGCTCTGTTATACCGAAAAACGCGTTTGGGTTGAAAAACACCTCGGTTTGGAGACGACCCCAAATCTCATTATTTGTCAGAGAAAGGAGTTCCTGATGGGTGATTATCTCATAGACGATCATTTCTATCCCTTTACGGGGAAGATGATGCTGTTTGGATCGCCAGAATTTCCCAATTGGGAAAAAGTATTGGAATACCTGGCTTAAATACTACTGTCGTTTTTCATGGCAGCATCTCTCAAGCGCTGCAAGAATGGAGATGCAAAAATAAAATCCTGAAGCACTGCATTATTACTTGTTGTGACTTCTTTACAATTGCCAGTCCACTCCAGTTCGCCAAAATAAAGCAGATTTATTTTGTCGCCAATCTCCATCACCGAATTCATATCGTGTGTATTGATCACCGTAGTCATATTGTTTTCAATAGTGAGTTCCTTGATGAGCTCGTCAATAAGGAGTGAGGTTGTTGGGTCGAGTCCTGAGTTGGGCTCATCGCAAAACAGATATTTAGGCTTCAGCACAATTGCCCTTGCAATGCCTACCCTTTTTTGCATACCTCCACTTATTTCAGATGGATATTTTTTATTGGCACCATTCAGACCAACTCTATCCAGGGTACTGTCAACAGTTGTCTTTTTTTCCTTCGATGTCATGCTGGTAAACATGTCGAGGGGGAAACGAACATTTTCTTCCACATTCATCGAGTCGAAAAGGGCCGAACCCTGAAAAAGCATACCCATCTTGCTCCTGATAGCCTTGCGCTGTTTGGCATTCAATGCAGTAAAATTTACATCATCGTACCAGATTGCCCCGGAACTAGGCTGAATTAGTCCTACCAGAATTTTTAATAGAACGGTTTTACCAGCACCCGAACGGCCAATAATCAAATTGGTTTTACCCTCTTCGAAAACTGTATTAATTCCTTTCAGAACCTGTTGTTCGCCAAATTGTCTTTTTATATTTTCGACGCGTATCATGCGTTGATGGTTTTTATTGAACTTAAATAACTGATTAGGTGAGGAGCAGTGCAATGATATAATCTGCAAGCAGAATCACGATATTGCTCATAACTACTGCATTGGTACTGGCTTTTCCCAATTCTATACTGCCCCCTTTAACGTAAAATCCCTGATAGCAGGAAATTGAAGTAAGTAAAAATGCAAAAACGATTGACTTTACCAACATCAGGAAAAGGTTGTAAGGAATAAAAAATGAGCGAAGTCCCTGCATGAATTCAGAGGCTGTGACTAATTTACCCATTACACAGGCAAAATAACCGCCGGCCATACCCATAAAAGCAGATAACACAACAAGCATGGGAATCACAGCAACAGCTGCAACAATCTTTGGCAAAATCAGATAGGATGGAGTATCTACGCCCATAACTTCCAGGGCATCAATTTGTTCTTTCTGACGCATTCCCCCAATTTCGGCAGCCATGTTTGAGCCTACTTTTCCGGCAAGGGCAAGGCAGGTAAAGGTAGGCGCCAGTTCTATAATCATAGTATCTCTGATAATATAACCGATGTAGTAAGGCGGAATAGAAGAACCTTGCAGCTGATAGGCAAACTGAACAGCAGTAACTGCCCCGATGAAAACAGACACAAGACCAATAATTATGAGCGATCCCACACCGATATCATTCATCTGACGTGCTGTTTCTTTCCAGTACATCGAAAATTTTTCGGGCTTCGATACTGTGCTGGCAATGAGAGTTATATAACGGCCTAAATGGTAAAACATAATATTATTGGTCAGTTAGTAAAACCAGGTCTCAATGATTTAAAGCTTTAAAATTAAGAAAAATACTATTCTTTCTATTAGCTGAAAGGGACAACAGATTGCAAAAATACAATTTATTTTATCATTTTTTAGCTAAAAAAGGGGTAGTAAATTTCAATAGATTAAACGTTTTTTGAATTTAAAACATTGCTTATCAGCTGAAGATATTTTTCAAGTACTATTTTTTCGTCAAACTCTCTAAGGGCTAGCAACCGGCCTTCTTTTCCCATGTTTTTCAGCGTTTCTACATTACTAAGGCATATTTTTTTTATGGCTTCAAACAGTGATATTCCATTGCGGGCCTCTGCCATATAACCATTCTTTCCGTCAATTACCGTATCGCGGCAGCCTGCTGCATCAGTTGTTACAACAGGTTTTGCCATTGCAATCGCTTCGAGCATAACTCTCGGCAATCCTTCGCGGTAAGAGGGCAGTACTACACAATCTGCATTTCTGATAAATTCCCTTACCTGATCTGTTGCTCCGAGATATTCGATTATATTATTTTTCAGCGCATTTTCAAGCTCAGATTTTGAAATGCAAGATGGGTTATCCTCGTCTAGTTTTCCGACAATTTGGAAGACAGTATGAGGGAAAATTGTCTTGATTTTTTCTGCTGCGAATAAAAATTCTCTGATTCCTTTGTCTATTAACAAGCGTCCAACGAATAAAAACACCATTTTTTCAGAAACTTCGGTTTTTTCAATGGGTTTGAAATATTCGCAATTGATTCCGGATCCTCTGATTAGAAGGGTTTTATCTTTTTTTACAAGTTTATTTTCAATGAATAAATTTCGGTCATCGTCGTTTTGAAAAGCAATAAAAGCAGCATTTTTAAAGGCATATTTGTAAAGCGTTTTTGCGAGTTTGCTTACCCAATTTTTACTCAAAAAACTATAACCCAAGCCTGTGACGGTGCACATACATGCTGTTTTGCTTAAGCCTGCAGCAAAACTACCGTAAACATTGGGTTTAATGGTGTAATGCAGCGCAAAGGCAATTTTTTCTCTTCGGTAAATACTCCTGAGCTCAAGCATTAGTCTCAGGTCTTTAATCGGGTTAGTTCCTTTTCTGTCGAGATGAAGCAATGGAATAAATTTAAATCCTTCAGCCTCAATAAGGCTGCTGTATTCGTCCTGCGGTGCAATTGCAATAACCTCATAACCCTCGTTATTTAGTTTATGTAGTAAACTTAACCTGAAATTAGTGATGTTCCACGCAGTATTTGCAACAATTGCGATTTTAGGCTTAGAATCTGTCAAGGCAATCCGATTTTTATTATTTTTGTAAAATTATATTTTAAAATGGGCATTTCAAAACCTTTTCAACCATTCCGAAACTACTTTTAAGAATAAATTGTCAATGTATCCCATTCTGCTATACGATAAAGGTATCGATATTTTAAATATTCTCGATTATATTCTGCTTCCCTTTCTGACAATTGGGATTATAGTCATATTTAATAATATAAAGAAGAAAAGGTACAAGGATTCGATTGTAGCACAATATTTTATTCCTGCATTAGTCTTCCGTTTAATTGGAACCTTCCTTACTGCCTGTCTTTATCAGTACTATTATGGGTATGGCGATACAACCTGGTATTATATTGGAACTTACGATATCGCAAATGCTTTTTTAACTAAGGGTTTCTCGGTGGGGATAGAGATGTTAATTTATCCCTATGACTTGTATTCTCAGGAGGCAAAGGAAAGTATTACTTATGTCTTTTTCTTTAGAAATGAGTCCATGCTAACGGTCATTAAGACCGGGGCACTATTTAGCATGCTTACTCTGGGAAGTTTTATAGGTGCTTCTTTTGGGCTTACGCTGATTTCCTTTATCGGAATGTGGATGTTTTATCGGGTCATGCAAGATTTATACCCTCATTTACACAGGCCCCTTGCCTTCGCTATTCTTTTTGTGCCTTCGGTTTGTTTTTGGGGTACGGGTCTGATGAAGGATCCCTTGTCGATTGGGGGTGTAGGGATGTTTGTGTATGGACTCTATTTTATTTTTTACAAATCGGGGCAAAGAGGTTTACTTTTGCCGCTGCTTGCACTTGTCATTGGCCTTTATTACTCGATTGTAGTAAAAGCATATGTTGCAGTGGCAGTGGTTCCTGCAGCGGTTGTCTGGCTAAGCCTGTTGTTTAAAAATAAAATTAAGAACAAGACCTTAAGGGCGCTCTCAGTTCCCTTTTTGCTGGCAATTGGTCTGGGTTTTGGCTCCATTGCCCTTCAACAGGTTGCTCAAAGTTTTAAACTGGAAGATATCGCCCTCGAGGCGGCCAAAACACAATGGTGGATCGCCCTCAATACCGAGCAGTTCGGAGGGACAGGTTACTCCCTTGGCGTATTTGAACCAACTACTTCGGGTATGCTCAAAAAAGCCCCCGAAGCGATCAATGTTGCTTTGTTCCGACCCTACATATGGGAGGTAAAAAAAATTATTGTTATGCCATCGGCGCTCGAGGCAGTTTTTACAATGCTTTTTACACTCTATGTTTTTTTTACGGTTGGCTTGTTCCGAACTTTACGGGAATTATTTGCCGACCCCACCGTGCTTTTCTGTCTTATTTTTGCAATTATTTTTGCCTTTGCGGTAGGATTTACCTCTATGAATTTTGGCGCCTTGGCTCGTTACAAAATCCCAGCGCTGCCTTTCTATTTTTCGGCCCTTGTTATTTTGCTTGATTCACGAAACAGGAAGGCCTCAATTGCAAATTTCAACCAGTCTAAAATTGAAAAAGCCGACGCTTTTAAATACAGTTCAGCTCCTTTACAGTAAACTTTCCAGATGATGTTCCTCGATTCCGAATTGTGCTTTCAGTTCGGCAATTTCCCGGTCTATCCTCAATATTTCATCATCATTTGTCTTTTTTTTCAGCAAGCCTGCAGTAATCATGAGGTTTTTGGGTGTATGTTCACCCGAGATAAATTCAAAAACCTTGGTTTTATAGCCTTCACGCTCCAGGAGCAGGGCTCTTATGGCATCTGTAAGCAGCTCTGCTTCGCGTTCCATCAAAATGCCATTTTTTAAAATATTATTC
>JBIPOO010000411.1:0-2861 GCA_044379045.1 Saprospira sp. | reverse complement strand
TCTGTAAGTAGAGCTTTCATACATATACATTTGATATGACATTCCTGCACCAACATTAAAATCATAGAGCAACTGAAAACTGTCGAGGGGATCGGTTGTATAATAAACTTTTCCACTGTCCTCATAAGTATAAAATTCCATATATTGGAAATAACTAAAATAATCCACTGTATTTTGAATTACTGAACAGTGTTTTCCTGCTATGGTATCATATCGTGTAAATGTCCAAGATTCTTTATTTCCTCCTCCTGGCGCAAAAAAATAAGACATATAGAATTCCCAATTCGAACCTGCTGTCGCCCATATTTGCTGATTAGGGTCAGTTAAATTATTTTGGCCTGATGTCTGTGCTAATAAAGTTGAGCACTGAACAAAAACTGTTAGCACTGACGTAATAAAAAAGTTTTTCACGGATGTTTTTTTAATGTTAATACTGAAACTAAATCTGCTATGAAATTTCCACTATTCCAAAAAATTATTCGAAGCATAAATACACTGGTTTAGAGTATCGCATGAATTGAGGCTTAGAACTATACTGCACAATAAAAAGCCCAAAAACAATTTTTTTAAGTAGGGTATGTGCATAACATTGCTCATGTCAATCTTTTTAATTTGCTATATCAATCGCCTTTAATTCCGTTCCTCCCCATTCCACGATTGTCAAACCCGTTCTTGAGTTAATTTTGGGTAGGAGTTGTTCTTTCACACTCTTCTTACTGTTCATAGGTCTAAAATACATATAAAGCCTGAAAAGATTATCTGGTTTGGGACTGATATTTATTGAAGCGATTTGCTCATCGTAGGCCTCAGTGCCCAGAAAATGAACAAAATTGTATTTGTTCTCCTGCATGCGAGGTCCCCAATAGGTAATAAAATCTGTAATTTCTTTTTGGTTAAGCCCCATCAGATTCAATTTTTCTTCCAGAAAGGCAATGCTGTTTTTGCCCTCAATTACAAAGCCACTTTCCTGTATTTGAGATGGAATATCGCTGCTCAAACTTTCCCAGAATAGATAGGGATATGTTTTTCCATTCACTTGAATTCCTTCATTGGGAATAACTGTACCTCGCCACAAATTATTATTCAGTAATGGATAAGAAAATGTTAAAGTACCTTTTACCTGCAGCGCTATGCTGATATCGGTTTTTGTGTTGCTGTAGGTGTAAATTACAGGTTTTTCAGCTTTAATTTCACTTTCATCGATTATTGGACTGTCTATCTTAGTTTCCTTAATTTTTTCTTTAGCACTGTCAACCTCAATTTTTTTGACCTCTTTTGTGATAGTGTCATCCTTTTTATTGTCTGGATTTTCTTTTTTGTCTTTGTCAATTCTAGTTTCAGAAGTACAGGAAACTGCAAAAAAGCTAACAAGCAGGGCCAGGGAAAGGATACTTTTCATAAAAGGTAATGATTTTATTGATAATCTATTAAATGAATGATTGACATAGAAAAGTTAAATATAAAGTGTATTTTATTTAGTTGTATATCAAAATAATAGAATTTATTTAAAGTTAAATTTGTTTTCTATTTTTATGATCATAGGCATCTCCTAAAACTCCATCTTCAAAATGGGCCTAAATCCCCTAAAAGGACTAGCGCTGTTTTTTACATCGCATGCCTGTTTTGTAATAATTTGAAGATAATAGCCTGGGTCGCCCCAGCTGCCGCCTTTTGTAAAATAGTATGCACCTGCTTCCGCTTTCACAAATTCAGCCACATTGCCCGACATATTGTACAAACCATAGGCATTTGGCTTAAAACTACTCGCTTGTGCAGGGCTGTTTTCTCCGGGATTTAACCAATTGTATGCACTGAGTTTTTCTCCAATTTGAAGAAGCTGCCCTTCTCCATAAATAACATTGGCCTGATTCAACGCATAAAAATTACCCTGAAACTCATTTTTACTACCATAAACTGAATATCCAGGCCATGAAAATACAGCCTGCTGATTTCCGCTCATAGCAGCATACATCCATTCCTTTTCTGTTGGCAGACTTACTGTGACCTTTTTGTAAAACTTATTTTCCCTGCTATTGTAAAAATCTTCCAGCCATTTGCAATAAGCCTCGGCCTGTGCATAATTTATATTTACTACCGGAAAATAGCTGTAATTGGTGCGACCATAATAATATGCTACAAAATCAGCATACTTTTCCAAATTGAGCCAAAGCAACGAATCTGGTAACATTGCATCGGCAGCTTCTTTGCCTTTCTGCTTTAAGGTGTAGTCAACAAATTCTTTCCAGTCGAGATTGGAAACTTCTTCACTGAACATCAAGAAATTACCGGCTTTAATGATGCCATCAGCGGTTTGGAAACTTGTTTCAGGAATATAAACCCAGGCAGTATAGTCCTTTATGAACTTTCCGATTTTCTTCTGCCTGTCCTTATCGGACTGTGAATAAGCCATTGAGAAGGAAAATAGTAGCAGGATTAAAAGTGTAATTTTTTTCATAATATTTGAATAGTATATATAACTTTACATAGCTTTGTTAAATTAGCATTGATATAAATGCAAAATCTGTTCAAAATCAATCAAAACTAAAAGTCAAAAATATAAAAAACTAGCTTGCCAAAGCAAAAGTTATTAAATTTTAACGTTTATGAAGATATAATATTTCTTAGAATCATAAAATTATCCATTATGAAAAATATTATTTTACTGCTCTGTTTTTTTTCATTTTCTGCTATTTCATGGTCGCAAAATAAATCGAATGAATTAGTAACTTACACGCATTATAAATTACCTAAAAAGGTTGAAAAGACGCTAGGTGTAAAGTTTATTGAAGGAAACACTTTTTATTATGGATCGATGCCATTCGACCCCATTTCTTATAATTTAGAGCATGGTGAAGAAGATA
>JBIPOO010000412.1:0-2854 GCA_044379045.1 Saprospira sp. | reverse complement strand
TCCTGGAAGAAGCCAAAGAATTACGTATTCCAGTTTTTATATTGGGGTTAACGAAGTAACAAATGGACAATACCGGGAATTTGTCAATTGGGTGAGGGATTCTATTGCCCATGCCATGCTTGGTCATTATGTAAAAGCTGGTGATAAGCAGTATATCGACTGGTCTAAAAAACTGGATTGGCAAAAAGATAAAAAACTTGCGGAACTATACTTTAAAGGGGATGATCAGTATCACAGAAAAACTGCCCTCGACAACAGTAAACTCATATATAGTTCGGGTAAATATTCAAATAAACCATTAAATATTTATCCTGATACCATTTGCTGGGTACGAGATTTTTCCTATGCATACAATGAAGCACTAAGTGCCAACTATTTTTCTCATTCTGCATACACTGATTTTCCTGTTGTGGGGGTAAGTTGGGAGCAGGCTTTGGCTTATTGTGACTGGAAAAGCAATCAGATAAATGTTTTGCTCAGAAAAATGGGTCAAACTGAGATCGATATCAGGCTCCCAAATGAAATGGAATGGGAGTTTGCTGCCAGATCTGAAGCATCTGAAATAAATGAAAAAAGCCACTTTGCATGGAGCCAAAGTGATAGTAAAATACTGGACAAAGATGGAAATTATCTGGCCAATTTTGGTCCGATAAAAGACGAAAATGGCATCTTAATAAAAGATTATATGGAAACTGGACAAAATGATAATTTTGGTGCCTTGTATTGTTCAAAAGTAGGAACTTTTGCTCCATATAATGGAATGTACGATCTGGCAGGCAATGTTGATGAATGGGTGCTTGACAGAGCCATTCCTAGTGATTTAAATTATTGTTTTGATGAATTTGAGGGTAATGATAACCTGGATAAACTTAGAAGAGCTGATTTAAATTTTGAATCTTTTTGTAGCAATTATTTTGACTCTATTTTTGCAAAAAAAGATGAGGCAGCTTATAGAAAAAAAATGCAAATAGTTTTGGAAGAAATATTAGCTGGTACTAACATAAAACCATATCTGAAAAAGTATACATTGAATCAGATTCTTGATGAACTTACAAAGGAATTTAGAATGCTTTGTGCTGATGATAAGAGACTTGCAAAAGGTGGCTCATGGAATTCAGATTTGGCCAATGTTGCAACAGGTTCCAGAAGAGCATATAACCAAAATAGAGGCTATTCCTTTGTAGGATTCAGAATTGCCTGTTCTTCGGTTCAGAAAATTAAGTAGTTTTGAACTGATTACACATTCACCTGATTAATGCCCATTTCCAATTCTACTAAAATTGCCTTGGCTGCTCCTATATTCCTCACCTCATCGCAATGCAGCATCAGGTGAGAAGCAGTCTGTTTTAGCATAAATCGATGGTCGCTCTTTGTTTGTATGTATTGCAGGGTTCTTTGAAAATAGGCCGAACTATAAAATGGTGAATCGGGATTTGAAATGAAGAAACAGCGTAGTTTTTTCTGTTTGTAACTAATTTTTTCAAAACCAAGCTTGCGGGCCGACCAGCGTAGGCGTAGCGCATCGAAGAGATTTTCAACAGCGGAAGGCAGCGGGCCAAAACGGTCACTTAGTTCCACTTTAAATTTATCGATTTCTGCTTCAGTTTCCATTCCATCGAGTTTCTGATAAAGTGCAAGTCGCTCGCCAATACTCGAAACGTAGGCATCGGGAATAAGCATTTCGTCATCGGTTTCAATCGTCACTTCGTGCACGAATTCTTGTTTTTCTTCCAGTTCTTCCTGGAAAAGGTCGCGATATTCGTCTTCTTTCAGTTCCTGAATGGCTTCATTCAGGATTTTCTGATAGGTTTCATAACCCATATTGACAATAAAACCGCTTTGCTCGCCACCCAAGAGATTTCCTGCTCCACGTATGTCGAGGTCGCGCATCGCAATCTGAATTCCACTGCCCAATTCGGCAAATTGTTCTATCGTCTGCAGCCTTTTTCGAGCATCATTTGTGAGGGTGGAAAGGGGAGGTGTAAGCAAGTAACAATAGGCTTTTCGGTTCGATCTACCTACACGTCCACGTAGCTGATGCAGGTCGCTCAACCCAAAATGATGCGCATTATTGATAATGATGGTATTGGCATTTGGAATATCCAGGCCGGTTTCAATGATATTGGTACAAACCAGCAGCTCGTGTTCACCTTCAATAAAGTCGAGTAGCACTTTTTCCAGGTCATCCGATTCCATCTGACCATGCGCTACAGCAACATCCAAATTTGGCATTTGTTCCCGCAGCATCGAAGCCATATCCTCCAGACTTTGAACCCGATTGTGTATAAAAAAGACCTGTCCGCCACGCATCACTTCGTTTTCGATAGCCTCTTTGATGAGTTCCATGTCAAAAACTTTCAGTTCTGTATGAATTGGTTGCCTGTTTGGCGGGGGCGTATTGATGACCGAGAGGTCGCGTGCCGCCATCAGCGAAAACTGCAAAGTACGTGGGATAGGCGTTGCAGTGAGGGTGAGCGTATCAACATTTACCTTTATATTGCGCAGTTTTTCTTTTGCACCCACACCAAATTTTTGCTCTTCATCAATAATCAAAAGTCCTAAGTCTTTGAATTTGATTTTTTGATTGAGAATGGCATGTGTGCCAATCAGGATCTCGGTTTTCCCCTCTTCCAGCTTTTTATAAACTTCGGTCTTTTCTTTTGCAGTTCTGAAGCGGTTGATATAATCGACATTGATGCCAAATTCCTTGAGTCGGCTGCTGAAGGTGCGATAATGCTGTAATGCCAAAATTGTAGTCGGAACTAAAATAGCCACCTGTTTCCCGGCAGTGATGGCTTTGAAAGCCGCTCGGATAGCAACTTCGGTTTTTCCGAATCCAACATCGCCACAAATG
>JBIPOO010000259.1:0-5741 GCA_044379045.1 Saprospira sp. | reverse complement strand
AGACTTATTAAAAACTTAGAAACGAATAATATCTCCATCTCAGAACTCCCCGATGCTCTTTACATCATCAAAGTAAAAACCAATAAAGGTGTTTACAGCAGCAAATTTGTAAAAGGCAGATAATTTTCAATGGTTTGCGAACCAAATACAATAATCATACAAAGCAGTGTTTGCCTCGTTTTCAGTTTCACTGTCCAAATCGCAAAGCGGAACTGTAGCAGTGCCTTTTTCGAGTTTTGCAGTGCCAACTATGCCCATCACATCTGAGATACTGTCAATACTTTGAAGATTGAGTGCAGCGCCTTCTTTGAAAATGCCCTCCGATTCACCGACATAGATGAGCGGCATTGGGAATTTAAGTTTTGATTTCAGATAAATTTCCCAGGCTTTGAGTCTTTCCTTTTCCGAATTTGACTTTGCGGTTTTCAATACTGCTCTGATACGCTCACCTTGCTCACCCAGATCCGACCAAAAAAATTCCTCTTCAAGTTCTGCAAGGGCGAGTTCAACATCTTTTTCTTTATCGCGGGGTGCAGCTATATCGAAATCATTGGCATAGAGCGTAATGAGTGAATAATCTATTTCTTCTTCAATAGCATCGAGGATTACAGTCGAATCCATACTTTTGAGTGAAATGCTGTCCCAGGCAATGATATAAAGTTCGCCATCTTCATCTTCCCCGTCAAATTCAACAATTCTTCCCTGCCATCCGCTGATGTCGATATTAGGATAATCGGGATCGCATACGCCCTGTTTTATTTTGATGCTTTCGCCTTTTTTAAATTTCATAGCTTTATTTTATAATTTATTTACTGTGTGCCGTTTTAACCATTGCATGATGTCCCTCGTAGGTGAGTGCGTAATCAAAACCATCGTGAATGCTGTATCCACCGTATTTTCCATCTTTTCTAAGGGCTAAAAAACCAACCTGTGTATCGGCTACCGAAGGGTGTTTGGCAACAATTCTATCTACAGCAGCCTTACATGCTTTTTCGGGTGACATGCCTCTGCGCATATTTTCAACTACCAAAAAAGAGCCACAGGTACGCATAACCAATTCACCAACACCAGTAGCAACCGCGCCTCCCACTTCATTATCGACAAAAAGTCCGGCACCGATAATGGGCGAATCTCCTACCCTTCCATTCATTTTAAATGCCATTCCACTTGTAGTACAGGCGCCCGAAATATTTCCGGATGAGTCAATAGCTAACATTCCGATCGTATCGTGATTTTCTATATTTACCGGCGTTTCATATTTCGATGTTTTTTTCCATTCCTCCCAACGTTTCTTGGACTCCTCTGTCAAAAGATTTATTTTTTTGAAGCCATTTTCTAATGCAAAACGAAGTGCGCCCTCTCCAACAAGCATGACATGTGGCGTTTTTTCCATTACAAGTCTTGCTATACAAATTGGATTTTCGATATGTTGTAAAAAAGCAACAGAACCAGCACGGCCTTTTTCATCCATAATACAGGCATCGAGCGTTACATTTCCGTCACGGTCGGGTAAACCACCCAAACCTACCGTTAAGTTTGTAGGGTCCGATTCAGATACCATCACACCTTTTTCAACCGCATCCAAAGCCTTACCGCCTTTTTTCAGAATCGCCCATGCAGCATCGTTTGCTGCTAGTCCGTGATACCAGGTTGAAATAACAATTGCTTTTCCACCGCTGTATGTAAAATCTTCAGTTTGAGGAGCATTTGCTGCAAACGAATTTCGGCTCAAAGTAGCAATGCCACCCAATCCCAAAAGGCCTAAGAATTTTTTTCTGTTCATTGTTAAATCAATTTAAAACAAAGATAAAATTTTTTATGTTGTCAGTTGAAAATAATGAATTCCTCGTCAGAAAATTTAACTCTGGCGATATTGTTACATATAAAATGCAATACATTAAAAAGGCGATTTATGATTATTTCAAAAGCTTTAAAAACCTCAATGGGGGCCCTCAGTCCTCCTCTACTCCAGCGAATCCTTACACAAATATCGTTGGTTCAAAACTTGGTTATTTTAGCGCGCATACAGTTCAGCGAATTAGCTATACAATCCCATAAATAACATAAACGCTCGTCAGACTTAGTACTGTTTTAGTCGAATCCTTGTTTTTGATTGCAAAAAATATGTTAGTTTTGTGCAAAAATACAAAACCCTATGTATACAATAATTAAATATAACACCTTAACCATCCTGTTATTTTTATTATCAAATTCAATTTTCTCACAAGCGCCTGAATTAAATAAAATAAAGCTATCCATAAAAGGCAATGTCATTGATTCCACTACAAAAAAACCATTGGAATTTGCTGCAGTTTCCCTCTTTGTCGGAGATTCACTCACAGGCGGTAGCATTACTGATATTGACGGAGATTTTGAAATTAAAAATCTTGAAGCCGGAACCTATAAATTAAAATTTGACTATATCGGATACCGCTCAAAATTTCTCGATACTGTAAAGGTAAAACCCGAAAATTTTGTCACAAATGTCGGCAGGATAATATTGGCGGAGGAACAGAATATTCAGTCGGAGGTAGTTGTAAAAGCGGAAAAGTCACTGATGCAGTTAGGACTCGATAAGAGAACTTTCAATGTAGAAAAAAGCAGCCTGGCCGATGCCGAAAATGCCACAGAAGTTTTGAGAGGCACACCCGGAGTTACACTCGACAAGGACGATGCCGTAAAAGTAAGAGGAAAAATTGTTTCTATTTTTATCAATGGAAAACCTACAGGCTTAAGTGGTGAAAACCAAACGGCTATCTTGAAACAGATTCCGGCCAACAATATAAAAAGTATAGAAATCATGACCAATCCATCAGCAAAGAATGCTCCCGATGGTGGTTCGGGCAGCATTATCAATATTGTACTGAAGAAAAATAACCTGCAGGGTTTCACTGGGACGCTCAATGCTGGCTTTGGCACAAATGCACTTGCTTTTAACGAAAATCCGGAGGGTTACTGGTTCAATAAGTACAATGGAGGACTCAGCCTAAATTACAAATCGAGAAAATTTAATATTTTTTCCAATATCAATCTCAACGACCGTAAATCTTTCAATATTGGAGAAAGCTACCGCTATAATTTGCTACCTGACTCTGCATACTATTTCAACACATTCAATGATGATCGAAACGGAAGCCAATCCATTTGGGGACGTCTTGGTGCCGACTTTTTTATAAATGAAACAAATACCTTATCTTTTCAGGTAAACAGCAGTCCATCAAGAAGCAATAGCAATGGGCTTATTAAATATGATAATTTCGACATAGACTCCGTAATGAGTAGTATTGACCGTCGATTCAACACTAATGAAAGCTTCGGAAATTCGACTACATACAACGTCATTTATGCTATCGTCTTTCCGGAAAAGGATTCGAATGGTGCAAAAATTCTCGATAAAATCGGCATGATGGGCGAAAACAGAGAATTGGTATTTGATCTTCAATATAGTGACAATACAAACAATAATTCAAGTTTTTTCAATGTAAAGCACTACGATATAGTCGATGCTGAAATTGCTGGCAATGAAGAAAAGCAGGATATTTCAACCTTAAGCAATTCATACACTGCCATGTTCAGGGCCGACTATACGCATCCGATTCCAAAAAAAGAGATGAAATTTCAAAGTGGTTATCATCTTACGCTTTCAGAAGATGGCAATGATTTTAGATACCTGAATTTTGATACACTGAGTGGTGAAATGCAAAATGACAGCAGCAGATCTAATATCTTCAGTTACAAACAACAAATACAGGCTGTTTATGGTACTTTTAGTCATAAATGGAGCAAAAACTGGTCGGCCGAATATGGATTGCGACTTGAATATGCTGATGTGAGACCCTTTTTGGAAAATACAGGACAGGCCTTCCCCTGGAGCTATTTTGGATTTTTCCCAACGCTGAATATTGCCTGCGACCTGTCTGAAACCAGTCAGTTTGGCATTGAAATGGGCCGTCAGATCGGCAGACCATGGATTTGGGATGTCAATCCTTTTCCTTCTTTTACAGATCCCCGTTTCCTCTACATCGGAAACCCCTATCTGAGACCATCTTATACAAATAACATCGGTTTCAACTACTCAAAGTTTATTGGTAAGCAGTCGCTTAACTTTAGCCTTTATGGTTCCTACTCAACTGCTGAATCGACTGAAATAACCAGCATAAATAGTACAAACGGCGTGCTAATTTCGACGCCTCAAAATCTTGGAAACAGTTTTAACGGAGGTTTTGATTTTAATGGTAATTTCAATTTTCTGAAATATTTCTCGTTGAACAGCTCGATAAATGTTTACTACGAAGTGATGAATGCTGACAAAATTGACAAAAATCTAAGTTATTCTACGCTCGGAACTAGTTCCAGTATGTACTTTAATTATAAATCGAAATTTGGTCTCAGTGCAAATCTGGGATTTCATTTTTGGTATGCAGCAAGAGATATACAGGGTCGCACCATTCCAAATGTTTGGCATTGGGCGTCGGTAACTCAAAATCTTTATAAAGATAAATTAAGACTGACCCTTTCGGCAAACAATCCATTTTTCCTTAACAGATGGACAGTTTATACCAACACGGCTTTCACGCAGGGTTATTCCAGAAGTATCTGGGAAAATAGGGTTCTAAACCTTAGAATCAGCTATAATTTTGGCAAAACTGCAGTAAAAAAACAGAGAGCCAGCCGTCTTGAAGGTAGAACAGGTTCCGATGCCAATAGCAGTTCGAAAAGTTCGATGAAATAAAACATAATTTCCTAGCCTAAGAATCAGATTTTAATGCTTTATTTTTTAAAATAATGTATATATAATTTTGAAATATAACAAAAAGATGCGATCGTTACATCCAAGTTACTTAAATTCTGAGCATGAGAAACAAAAAAATAAAAACTTTCTATACCGATAAACAGGTCTGTTTTGACAGTATCAAAGAAAAATCATTTTCACAGTCTCCCTTGAAACCGGCATTATTGATTGAAAAAATCAAAAAGGGCCCATATTCTGAACTGTTGGAAATTACAGCCGATTTTGAGCCCATTGCCAAAGAAGATTTTGAAATTGCGCACAGCAAAGAGTATATCGAAAATGTTTTTAACAAAACCGGCAATTATAATTCGAATGGCCTGCCCTGGTCTGAAAACCTTGCAAAAAGTCTCCCTTATACCAGCGGCTCCTTGTATGCCGCCAGTAAATTTGCCATCGAAAACCCCGATTATGTTTGTTTTGCTCCAATTTCGGGTATGCACCATGCCAGACCCACATCCGGCTCAGGTTTCTGCACTTTTTCGGGACAAGTAATAGCTGCTGTTAAAATTTATGAGCAATACGGAAAATCCTGTGCCTATCTCGATTTGGATGGACATTACGGAAATAGTATAGAAGATACTCGCAGGTTCAATCCTTTGCTCAACATTGCTATTCCTGAAGGCTGTAATTATAATCCAAGCGGGCGCAACGAAAGCTATTTAGAGTCATTCAAGACAAATTTGAGTGATCTTGCAACGCATATTTTGGCCGATCGTATACATTATGTAGTATTTGCACATGGTGCTGACAGTCATGACCAGGACGATTTAGGCGGATCACTCAATACCGAAAACTGGGTAAAATGTGCTGAAATTTTTGCTGAATGGGTTAATGAAATTTCGATCAAAAAAAATCAGCCAATTCCCGTAGTACTTGCACTTTTTGGGGGCTACCGAAAAGACAATTACGAGGCTGTGTTGAATTTGCATATTAAATCCTTAATTAGCTG
>JBIPOO010000258.1:0-5742 GCA_044379045.1 Saprospira sp. | reverse complement strand
CTTCAGCAGGCGACAGAATTTGGGATGCTCAGGTAGCTTACGGTACTGCTCCAATTGTAACAGGTACTGCCATTGGCGCTCGTAACGACTTACCTTTAACTGCATTGGAACTTAAGCAATTCCCTGCTGACATTAATGCAAATACTGCAACAGCTCCACAAGCTGACTATGGTGCAGCATTTACTATTGCTTCTCAATCACCAGCTGCATTTAACAACAATGTTTACGTTTCTACGGGTTCACCTTATGTTGTACCAGGTTCATTAACAGTTCCTAACCGTTACATAGCTGGTGGTTTTGGCCTCACACATTTTGTTGAAGGTGGTTCTTACCTTACTCAAACAGGTGGTGTTGCTGCCAATGGGTCAGCTGCGGCATATTACTATGTAATTGACTATCGCATCGTTCCAGGTTTGCCTGCGATTTTCCCATTTGCACACGATGGTACAGCTTCTGAAGCTTTAGCTGCTGGTAGCTATGCTAAGCCAGGTGTTTACACTATGAATGTTAAATACTTAATGATTGAAAATCAATAATTAAGCTATTGTATTAAAGGTGGAGGGTTTATAGCCCTCCCCTTTTTTATAATATTATTTAAAAAAGGAAATGCAATTTAAAATTATTCATCTTTACATTCTTTTTTTATTGGTCATGCAAGTATATAGCTTGCGTGGTCAAGCTAAATGTGATGATTTAACCAGGTCAAATTGCGATGCCTTTCCAATATCAAGAATGCTTTTACAAAACCAACAAAATTCGCAGCTTATTGAATTTGAATTTGACAAATTTTCAGAATATAATTCAGGAATTACCTACTATGGCTCAACTCTACTTAGGTTAATCGTTTCTGATACTGCCAATAATGATTGTATATGGAAATTAAAGATGCACATTACCAATGGCGGATTTCCTCAACCCGCATCAGAGTGGGAGACTATATCAAGTTATGGCAACAGTGGTGCTAAACCACAACTAGATCTTATTCAAGTACGTATCACTAACGCATGCCAATCTTCTCCATTGAATGGATCTTGGCAAACCTTTGCAGCGGTTGACAATGCCGATATCATTATCATAGATAATGCTATACCTTATCCTGCTGGTGCTTTGTATGGCTGTTCAGGTAATGAAACCAACGGCGAAGGATCTTACTTAACCAATCCTGGTGAATTTAGCTTTAATATTGATTACAGAATTATTCCTGGACTTACTAAAACACCCGGGAAGTATGAAATGGCCATTAAATTTTGTATAACTGAATAAGTAATGAAAAAATATTCTGTACTATTTTATCTTGTATTTGTCCTGCTGTTACCTTTCAGCGGGATTTATGCGCAGATAAAAGGACAAGAATATCGGCCATTAAGCTGTTCATTCAGCAGAACAGAAATACAGTTAATTGATGAAGGAACAATGACTAATGTTCTGATGGTTAAAAATAATAATGGCATCACCCGAGAATTTTACCTTGAAATAACTTTACCTACTGGTTGGAAATCACTAAACTCCTCTAATAAAGTTTACAAACTTGATCCGGATGATTCTTTATTTATACCCGTAAGGATAATTCCTAACAAATCCTTAATGAAGGGCTCAACTAAATACAATATCAACGTATTAGTGGTGGGCACCGATGGAAGAGCACATGCTATTTGTTCCTTTTTTGCTGGAAAACCCAAAAAAACAGACTGGGATATGTCTGTATTACCACGCTCAAGAATTTATTTTTTAAATGGTCAGTCCAGAGTCCCATTAAGCTTATACATAGCTAATAAGGGAGAAGAAGAACAACAATTAAATTTGTCCTGGTCTTATCTTGGAAGGGGCTTGAAATTAAAGGCTGATTCAACTGATAATAAGACATTTTTAGACATAAAACTAAAAGAAGACAAAGATACTGTATTAAACTTTAATGCAGATATTGCTAGACCTGATCTTAATTTTTCTAAAGTTGACATTGAAAGTTACAAGCCTTTTGATGATATAGAGGCTAGAAAATACCGCATTTACTTTAAGGCAGTTGAACCATTTTACAGACAAGAAAAAGGTGTAAAGGATTTAACCCCCTTTGGTTTTCAAGAGGGCAAAGAAAATAATTATCGCCCGCCAAGTGGCGGGGGATCTAAAACAGCGAATGCAGATTTAATCAAATTGAATTCATCTGTTGATTTTATAAAACTTTCAAACACTGCTTTAATTAACAATTATGGCTCAGGCACCATTCCAGTTCTTTGGAATAGTAATCTAGTGAACATACTTGGGTTTCAACCCATGTGGGGAAATAATTTCATTGTGAGATTTTCTCCCAAAAAAGATGTATATGTTTTTTCAGCATTATCTCATTTTTTTACCTACTATTCCCCAACTAAAGCAACATATCAAAATCTAGTTGGTAATATTGGGATCTCCACACCTAAATTAGATATAAACTTAGGTCAGGGTGTTGGTGCCGGGAGTCGAGTCGGGGGGTTTGGGTTTGGAGGTATTGGTAGTGGTATAAGCGCATCATATAGGCCTACAAAATTATTTGAAGTTAGTTCGTTCTATCTTCAAAGTCCATTTTTCAGTACTAATCCTAACATATCAACATTTGGTTCTTCCGTAGCTTATAAAAGCAAAACAAATCGTTTCAAATCTTCCTTAGGTTACACTAATTCTAATTTTATACGTCAACTTTCACGACAACAAAGTATATGGTCTAGTTTAGAATTTGAAATTGCTCCTAAACATCGTCTAACTGGTAGCCTAAATTTTGTAATTGCACAAGATTCTTTAAATACGCCCTCCCAATCAACAAAAACTGCCATCAATTGGTTAGCATCCTACAGTGGACTATTCTTTAAAGATAAATTAGCCCAAGGATTTTCAGCTGCTTCTTTTACATTATTGCAACCTGGTGGAGGTTTTATAAGAAATACGTTTTTTTCAAACAATACAAATTTAAGATTGAGTACATTTGGAATTAACCTTACAAATACATATAATCTTACCTCTTTTGGACAAGGTAACAACTCTTCCTATATTTTACAAATACCATCATCTTTAAACTTTTGGATAAAGAACAAATACAGATTCAACTTTTTTCCAAATTTATTTCATAATTATGTCACAGATTCTAATTTTAGGCTTCATCAAGTTGGACTTGCTACAAATTGGAATAAATTTGATTATGCTAAAAATATCAGGTTTGCAGTTAATGTAAGGGGTGGGTACAACTTCTACTCAGATTCTATAAACCGTGCTCCAATTTTTAACGCCAGCGTTTTTACCATGTTTGGTTACAGAACTTTAAGTGCCAATATTGGATATACTTATGGACCCAACGATTTTCAGTCCATTAGACAAGTTTTCAACAATGCCAGTTTATATCCTCAGTTTATTTTTATATCAGTTAACAAACAGCATATTTTTAGTAAATTTAAACAGTTTGTATTTGACTTTACTTTTAATTACTCATGGAATAATATTACCTATGCACACAATTTAAGTTTCACCCCAATAATATATTTCTTTACCAAAAATGGATGGCGCTTTAATGTTTCATTCTTTTACAACCTCAATGCAAGAGATCCTGAGTTAAGTAGGCAATTTTATACTAACCAAGGAATAGGGATTCCACTACCTGAGGTGGAACCAGGAATGCAATACAATAACAATTTTAACCTTCAATTTGGCTTACGCAAAGAATTCGGAATTTTGCTACCAAAAAAATGGCGTAAAAATTTCTACAGCAATCCTACCTTTATTGCCTTTTTAGATTTTAATGGCAACAGAATCAAAGATAAGGATGAGGTGGCACTAGAGAATATGGTAGTGCAATTAAATGGACATGAAGCAATTACAGACAAGGAAGGTAAGTGCCAGTTCCTGAATGTAGAACAAAAACGTTATTTCTTCAATGTAATACCTTTAGTTGATATTGATGGTTGGTTTAGTTTCCGTAAAGATTCTATAGATATAACTCCAAGTGGAGTTTATTATGTGCCATTCACAAAGGGTGTAAAAGTAGAGGGTACAGTTCTTTTGGATAGAGAAAAATTTACAGAAGATATTTTAGGTGATTTGGATTTATCAAAGATCAGAATTTTTACAACTGATACCAGTGGTAACACTTACTCAACACTCACTGATAGAAAAGGTAATTTCTCTTTCTACATTCCATTTGGTTTCTATGCTTTATCGATGGATGAATCGGTGGTGAGTGACCGTTTTATCATAGCTCAGAATAACATACCATTGGAATTGGAAGAAGGAATTGAAAGCTATTATCAGGCCTTCTTTATCATTGAAAAAAGACGCAGGGTCAAAAAGAAAAAATTTAATGAAAAAGGCGAGTTGGTTTATACAGAGGAGGTAGAGAATAATGAAGGAAGACCCAACAGGAATAAAAAAGCCAAGGATGCCAATGAAGAACTGGGCATATTTAATGAAACCAGAAGAAATGGTGGGGTGAAGAAAGATAGTACTGAATTGTGGCGAATGAACTATGAGGAATTAGATAAGCGTATACAGCGTTTGGATTCTATTATCAACGAACTGAAGGATAAATCGGTGCAGGGTAATGCAAATAATAACAACAACAGTCAGGGTTTCAATCAGATTGTGCTCATGGATGCTTTGAAAAAACTCAAGGATGAAGAAGAGCGCAATACGCCATACTTTATTGTTCAGGTTATTGAATTACCCAAAGGACAGACTGTACCAGCTGATATTTTGGAAAAATATAATAGCGGAACACTCAGAACATTGGATGATGCTAATAATACAATTTACTATTTTGGTTCAAAATTCACAGATGTGAATAAGGCGGTAGATGCAGTAGGTGTTGCTACCAAAAACAAAATAGGCAAGCCAGAGTTGAAAGTACAATTCAAGGGCCGTGTGATGACCTTAAATGAGTATAAAAATGAAAGCAAGTAACCTAATATTTTTATTTACTTCATTTTTAATATTGTTGTTTATCAGCTGCAAACCTACAAATTTTGATGGCTGTCCGGATGTGCCCAGCTTTAATGGGCAGGTACAACCGATAATTATCAACAATTGCGCTACGGCTACTTGCCATGGCTATGGCGGCTTCGCACCCTTTCCTTTGATTACTTATGAGCAGATCGACTCTGTAGCGATGTTTGGCACTCTCCTACTCGCTATTAAGCATCAGACGCCCAAGCCAATGCCGCGTACAAATCCTTTCCTGCCAGATGCTACGCGTTTGCCGGATTCTTTGATACAGATTATAGAGTGCTGGGTGAATCAGGGAAGGCCAAATAATTAAAATAAGTACGAAGTACTTTGCCAATTTGAAATTAGAAATTTTCCTATCATCCTGTTATTTTATTTTTCAATACCACTGGAGCGTGTGGTTCATAATCCCGTAGGGATGATATCATTACTATCCCGATGGGATGGCATGTTTATAAACGATATGTTTATTAAAAATAAACAAAGCGCAGGTAGATAGATTAGTTATTTCACCCCATTGGGGTTTTAACCCCTTGTTTTATATTAAATTATAATCCTTACATCCCTTTGGGATTAAAGCAGTATTATGAACCTAGCTATTTCACGCAAAGGCGCTAAGCCACCCAAATCTACATTGACGCAAAGATCGCCAAGTCACCCATAAGCTGATAGGCAAAAAAATTAGGACGGCTTTAGCCTCCGATTTTTCAGTAGCATTGGAGCAGGTGGTTTTAACCCCTGTATTGAAGAACCCAGCTATTTCACGCAAAGCCGCAAAGC
>JBIPOO010000257.1:0-5758 GCA_044379045.1 Saprospira sp. | reverse complement strand
ACTTGCATCATGAGGATTTTACCGGGCAGTACGGTCGATTTTATTCCAGCTACAACAACACCCAATGGTATCGCGATTATGTCAAATCGATGGAAAATCTCGCCACTTTAAACGGATTTGCCAAGGTATCTCAACTAAAACTGGCAGTTGCCAAAAAAATTCAGGAATTTGTTGCCGGCGGCGGATTTATGTTTGCGATGTGCTCTGCTACCGATAGTTACGATATTGCGCTGGCTGCCGAGGGAATTGATATTTGCGATTTTATGTTCGATGGAGATCCTGCCGATCCAAACGCACAACAGAAACTCGATTTTAGTAAAACCTTTGCATTCAAAGACTTTCAGCTGGTTAGAGATCCTTATCAGTATGAATTTTCTGATATTGATGCCTCACCTGTTACACAGCCTATGCGTATGGTCAGAGACGATCAGGACTATTTTACCTTGTTTGAATTTTCTGCAAAATGGGATCCGGTACCAACTATGCTTACGCAATGCCATACCCGCACTGTAAAAGGTTTTATGGGCCAGTCAACAGCTTTCCGAAAAAAATTCATCAAATCACATGTCTTGGTTTTGGGTGAAAACAAGGCCGAAAATGAAGCCCGATATATACATGGTACTTTTCAGAAAGGATTTTTCTCCTTCTACGGAGGTCACGATCCTGAGGATTATCGCCATTTTGTGCAGGATCCACCGACCGATTTGAACCTGCACCCTACCTCGCCGGGTTATCGATTGATTTTGAATAACATCCTCTTTCCAGCAGCGAAAAAGAAACAGCGAAAAACATAGCTAGAGCCGCCTCCGGGCGGTTTTTTTCATTAAGTTTTAAATGTTTGTCCATAAACATTAAACATAAGTTTAAGTCATTTTTTAATGTCAACCTAAAAAAAATATCTAAATTAGCTGCTTCTACAATCCCATTTTTATGAGAAGACCTAAACCCGAAAAAAGAGGATTCGATATCCTGCTCGACAGAACCCTTAATAAATCGCTTGGATTTGACCGCGATGAACGCAAAAAACTTGGTATCAGCGGCCTATTGCCTTATACACATTCCGGAATTCGGGAGCAGGTGCAAAGGGTCATGGTGAATCTGCGCCGAAGAAATGAGAATCTCGAAAAGTATATGTTGTTATCAGGTCTGCAGGAGACCAATGAGCAACTGTTCTTCAGAACAGTCATTGACAATGTCGAGGAGCTGATGCCCATAATTTATACTCCAACAGTTGGCGATGCTTGCAAGGAATTTTCAAATATTTTCAATCATCCCAAAGGCTTTTACATAACGCCCGAAGACAAAGGCGAAATTGCTGAGATGATCGATAACTGGCCCGAGGATGAAGTAAAAGTAGTTGTAGTGACCGATGGTCAGCGAATTTTAGGTTTGGGCGACCTTGGTGCCAACGGTATGGGCATCTCCATAGGAAAACTGGCCTTGTATACTGCCTGTGCAGGTATCAATCCCGATCATTGTATGCCCGTTGCCATCGATAGTGGAACTGATAATGAGGAATTACTGAACGATATACTGTATCTGGGTTATCCAAGCAAAAGGATTGAATCGGAAACCTATTTCGAGTTGGTGGAGGAATTCATTATGACGATGCAGGAAAAACATCCGGGTGTACTCATTCAGTTTGAAGATTTTCTCACACCCAATGCATTCGAGCTTTTGCGCCGCTACCGCGACAGGGTGCTATGTTTCAATGATGACATTCAGGGTACAGCTGCGGTAATTCTGTCGGGGGTATATTCCTCCTGCCGCATTACAAAAAAACAATTCAAAGATCTGACGATACTTTTCCTGGGCGCAGGTTCGGCCTCTACCGGCATTGGTGACTTGATGGTATCGGCCTTTGTTGCCGAGGGACTTTCTGAAGAAGAAGCGCGCAAAAAACTATGGTTTGTCGATTTGGGCGGACTTGTCGTACAATCCCGAACCGATTTGCAGGAGCATAACCTGCCCTATGCACACGATTTTGAAAGAACCGATTTTCTGGGGGCTATAAAAGCACTAAAACCTGATGTGCTGATTGGTGCCACCGGTGCTCCGGGTACCTTTAGTCAAGCTGTGATCGAAGCGATGAGCGCGGTAAATGAACGACCTGTAATTTTTGCATTGTCAAATCCTACTTCAAAAGCAGAATGTACTGCTGAGCAGGCCTATACCTGGAGTAAGGGTAAGGCTGTCTTTGCAAGCGGCAGTCCCTTCCCCCCTTTCGAGCTCAATGGTCAGAACTTTGTACCCCGTCAAGGTAACAATGCCTATATTTTTCCTGGTTTGGGACTTGGACTCATCATTGCACAAGCCAAAAATGTACCAGATGAACTCTTTTTGACCGCTGCTTACCGACTAGCTGATTTGGTGGAGGAACATGACCTTGAAGTGGGTGGCCTTTACCCCCCAATTGCTGAAATCAGAGATTTATCGATGGAAATAGCCATTGCTGTTGTTGAAAAGTCATATGAACTTGGTATCGCTCAAGCCGAGCGCCCTACAGATTTGAGAAAGGCGATTGAAGATTATATGTACAATCCGATGTATTAAAATGCGCATAAAAAAGAAGTATCTATCCATCCATTCATTGCTGATTTTTACGGCTACATTTATTTTATTTTTTTCATCTTGCAATGGAAAATTAGATTATGACAAACGCCTGCTGGAAAAAAGTAAATCCCTCTATATAGTCAATGACTCAGATGGACGTTATGGACTCATGAATGAAAGTGGGGAGATCGTACTTGAATTAGCAAAAAGAAGCATAGAAAAGCTTGATAAAAAGGGACATTTTTTTGCAATCGACGAGACAATTCTATTCTCGATCAAGAATGGAATTATCCCTTTGAAAATAGATGCTGTTCAATTGGAATCGGCTGTTAATTTCATTAATGCTAATGTTTTTATAGGTAGAAAGGAAAAAAACTGGTTGCTCATTGGAGATAAAGGTCAGATTATTAACAGTTTCGACCAGAACGAAAAACTTGTCCCCAATCTTTTGAAAAATTTCTATCATATTAAAAATGGGAATCAAAGCAAAATTTTTGATGCGCTTACGCACAAGCAAATAATCAGCGCTAAATCTGTTACCGGACTAAGGGAACATCCCAAAAATAAAAAATTATTACTGATTGACAGTTTGGGTAAACTGCTGGTTTTTAATACCGAAAGACCGGACAAAAGCTACAGCGCAGGACTAGTAAATTCAGCATTTACAGGTGCTGCTTTTTTTGATTCTTATTGGAATGCCGGGGTTGATTCCATTCCTGTAATTATAGCGTCTGAAAAAGAAATTATTGCTTTTGAAAATGCTGTACTTAGCTTGGATGCTAAAAAACTTGATCAATTCAAAGTTTTTGGATTCGTTGATCTTAACCTGAACCCCCTTTCAAATATCAGATATAATCTTAATCAAATAAGCCCTTACAATTCCTATGTTCGGTCGGTTTATAATGAGAAAAGTGGAAAATACAGCTTATTGCATAAACAAACCGGATTAAAAGAAGCACAGGAATATTTCATTATAAGTTTCACATCGCACCCCGAATGGGTCTACTGTGCAGCAAATGCGACTTCCTTTGTGCCTTATTTTAAAGGAACAGCTTTACAGGAGCTTAAATCTGACCTTCCGCTGACTTTTGGTCCTGACTATCTTATAAGTTGCAGCAATTTCAAGCAAGGCAGATATGAATTGAGGGATAGCAGTGCCCAAATAATAGTGCCTGCTGCAGCGCAGAAACTTATTCCTGTTAAATCGTTCAAAGATAACGAAACTACTGAAGCTGGTCTTGTTGGAATTCAAAGAAATGATTCACTCTTTGTTTTACAACTTAAAACATTGAAAAACCATTTTATAGGAATGGTTTCTGATCCGGTTGACTATATTTCGTTGTTGGATGTTGATTTAATAAATATCAATGACTGGGCGGTTTATAATTTAAAACTCCAAAAATTGATATTACCTTTTGATGATAAAGATGGCTTCCGCAATGATTATGGAAAAATAAATCGAGTGGGGAATGGACTGATATCTTTTGAAAGAAAAGTTCTATTTTTTAATGAGCAGGGAGCATTAAGTTATGAATCGCTCACTAATATCATAAAATATGATGGCAGCGAAATCATATCTGCAGATTTCGATGCTTATAATTTCTACAGGTCAAATAGTATTGAAAATGAAAATGATATGTTATTGGCTTTGATGCCGAAAGGACAAGCAGTTAATAATTCAAATAAAATACTTTATTATTTCGATTTTAAAGGCAAACAAATCTGGCCCAAAACGCCGTTGAAACTACTTAGAACGGATTTTATTAATAACAAAGCAGATTTATTGAAACGAATAAATAAATCAAACTTAGATTCTGTAGCGCTTGCCCTCGATAAATTTAGCCAAAATCCAACTAAGGAACTGAAAGAATTTATTTATCCTTTCGTTTACAGAAAATCAAATCCAAAAGGGAGTATTGATCTTTTTATTATTAAAGAAAACGACATCCATAAAATAAATCTTAGATTGGAAGAAATAGAAAATCTCGAACTGGGGTCAAATCAAAGAGCAGTACTAAAAAATATAAAATCGGGTGATATCATCCTGGCTTCCAACTTAGATTATAATGCTGATAAAAAACCCGTTCAGCAGCTGCGTGTGCTCTATATAAAGGAGCAAAATAATTTAGCCAAATAAATCAAGGTAAATAATTGATGGACATCCAGTACAAAACTTCTCTCAAGGCTAAGCATCTGCGCATCACTGTGAAAGGACATGGTGAGGTGACCGTGACAGTACCCAAGGGTATATCGGCTAAGCAGGCAGAGCAGTTTGTACAAAAAAATATAGCCTGGATTGAAAGTAAAGTCGCTGCAGCCAAAGAGAAAAAGGGGGAAAAAATCTCGGAATATGGCTTTGGAACGGAATTTAAAACCAAACTTACGGCTGTAAAAGTGATCGAAACCGATGGCGGTCAAGCCTTTTTGAAACAACATAAAGATTTTTTAGGGATTTACATCCCAGAAGAAACCGATATTTCAAAACCTGAATGGCAGGAGCTGATAAAAACACAGATTGAAAATCAATTGCGCAGAGAAGCTAAATTTTTTCTGCCAAAAAGAACCCTTGATCTGGCAAATGAAAAGGGAATTGCAATTGGTAAAATTTCTGTTCGCAGTACCAAATCGCGCTGGGGTAGCTGCTCGCATAAAAACGACATTAGTCTTTCAATCTATCTGATGACCCTGCCCGATGAACTGATTGACTACGTCATCTGTCACGAACTGGCGCATGTAAAAGAAAAAAATCATTCCAAAAACTTTTGGGCACATCTTGAGCAGTTGCTGCCCGGTGCCGGGAATTTGGATAAAGAGATGAAGAAATATACTACGGCGGTGCTTTAAGAGATTTGAAGAGGAAAGATTACAATAATTTGAAAATTTGAGGATAAATCAAGAAATATAATTTCCCAAAAAATATTTTTGAAGACGATATGACTTTGTCTCTTTTTTAGCTCCCCTCTGTCTAAATAAGTTTATTCATCTCGTTTATTCCTAAGAATAAATAATGGACCTTCAGCCTTTTTAATTTAAGACTTTTCTAATTGGCTAAACAGATTACAAATTGTTAGATTTATTTGTATCTTTAAATGCTTTTGCCTAAAAACTGAACATATTCTCGGGTTCCTATAGCAACCAAAACTCAATAAAATACCTGATACTTTTGCCATGACATTACAATACAATCAACTCAAAAATGATCATT
>JBIPOO010000055.1:0-19074 GCA_044379045.1 Saprospira sp. | reverse complement strand
CCTACCCAAAGCTTATCGCCAATGCGGATTCTGGCCTCACTGAAATCTGGCCCCGAATTCCTGTTGTGTATACCCGGCTGTAAAATATCTACAGCTTCATTGTCCGCAGTTTTTAATTCGGAATGGTCAAAAAGTCTAAATTTCCATACATAATGTAATAATGCCTCGGGGAACATGTCTAATTATTTTTAGTTTAAAAAATGAGGATTTCGCCCTGTAAAAACTACTTTTATTTTTGGGCAACCCCAAATTTACACAAATTCGAAGACAAAATCAAGTGGATTTTAAAAATAAAGCCTATTTTAGAACAAAATTATTTGACAACCTACCAAGATGCTCTTTTACACCATTGCAGCTTTTTCCATTTTTTTCGGTCTTGCCTATCTGCTGCTGATGTTGCGCTACAGTCGAGATTGGACTAAACTAGCGGAATTTCGACCCACCGAAAAAGATTATGAAATAAAGGTAACAGTAATCGTGGTGGCAAGAAATGAGGCTGCTAATATCACAGTATGTCTGAAAAGTATCGCTGCACAAAACTATCCATTTCAATTTGTCGAGATTTTACTCGCTGATGATGATTCCGTTGACGAAACGGTGAAAATTGCCGAAAGTCTGGGCATCGAAAATTTGAAAATCATTCAAAATCGGGCACTGAAAGGAAAAAAACAACTGCTGAGCTTTGCTGTATCAAAGGCCTGGGGAGAGTTGATAGTTTGTACCGATGCCGATTGCAAGGCACCGCAGAATTGGATTAAAAGCTTTGTGGCAGCTTATACCCAGCAGAATGCAAAATTTATTGCAGCTCCTGTACTTTTCAACGAATCAAAATCTTTTTTAAAAAAATTTCAGGCGCTCGATTTCGCTGGAATGATGGCTATTACGGGCGCAGGAATACAAGGTAAGTACCTGTTTATGTGTAATGGCGCTAACCTGGCATATCCAAAATCGGTTTTTGAGGAGATGGGCGGCTTCGAAGGAATTGACTCTAAAGCATCGGGCGATGATATGCTGCTGATGCAAAAAATTGCAAAAAAGTACCCAGATAATATTGTTTACCTGAAACACCCCAAAGCTGCTGTAATGACAGAAGCTGAGCATTCTTTGGCGACTTTTTGGCGGCAAAGGCTGCGATGGGCATCAAAATCGGGAGATTATCCACAAAAATCTGCAACGCTGCAATTAGGCCTTGTATGGCTTTTTATGTTTTTTATTTTACTCAACTTAATTGCAGGATTTTTCAATCCAAATTTCTTTATTATATTATCAACACTCATCGTATTAAAAATAATATCCGATTATATTTTGCTGGCTCAGGCAACTGCCTATTTCTCTCAGGAAAAACTGATGAAAATTTTTCTGACATCCGTTTTTTTGCACTGGATTTACATTCTTACAGTAGGTTTTGTTTCAATGTTCAAATTAAAATACAGCTGGAAGGGCAGAAGATGGACATAAAAAATTGATTTTTCCAAAATCTTAATATTGCTTAAATTTGAGTTAAGGTTGCTGTTCGAAAAACTACAGTATAAATTTTGTCGTTAAATTTGTTGAAGTCAATCATTCAACTAAAATAATAAACATATGAAAAACTTATCTCATCTCTTCGCCGGATTGGCTGGTGGTTTGCTGGTTTTGGCAGGCAGCTATTTTATGAGCCCTAAAGAGCAATATAACGACCCTTTTGCTTCGGCGCCCAAGCAAAAACAAGTGAGTAAACTCACGAACAATGATGGAGGAAATCGTGGCCCATTAGATTTTTCACAAGCAGCCGAGGCCATTATGCCAGCTGTGGTAAATGTCACTTCCATTACCGAGTTTAAGGCAAAATCAGATGCTGAACGCCGTTATTTGGAACTATTCGGCTCGCCTGAACCCGATCAGTCTACAGGTTCGGGCGTAATCATCAGCAACAAAGGTTATATCGTTACAAACAATCATGTTATAAAAGGTGCCACGCAGGTTGAGGTAACCCTCTATGACAAAAGAAAATATAAAGCCACGATTGTTGGCACCGACCCATCAACCGATCTGGCTGTTTTGAAAATCAGTGCCGAACAACTTCCCACTGTTGAATTTGCCAATTCGGATGAAGCCAAAATCGGCGAATGGGTGCTGGCTGTTGGCAATCCTTTCGATCTCAATTTTACGGTTACTGCCGGAATTATATCTGCCAAAGGTCGTAATATTAATATCCTTGGCCGCCAGCAGCGTAGCATTGAGTCCTTTATTCAGACCGATGCTGCCGTTAATCCCGGCAATAGCGGCGGCGCCCTTGTCAATGACGAAGGGCAGCTATTGGGCATCAATACTGCCATAGCAACACCAACGGGAACCTACGCGGGTTATTCTTTTGCAGTACCTATCAATCTGGTCAAAAAAGTAGTGAGCGACCTGATGGAATTTGGTGAAGTGAAACGTGGTTACTTAGGCGTCGTGATAAAGGACATGAACAGCGATATTGCCAAAAAAGAAAACCTCAGCATTACGCAGGGTGTTTTTGTAAATGAACTGGTTGATGATGGAGCAGCCAAAAAAGCAGGCATGCAGATTGGTGATGTGATCCTGAAAGTAAACGGCATTGCAACAAAATCAGTCCCCGAACTGCAGGAGCAAATCGGCAGCCGAAATCCGGGCGACGAAGTTATCCTTACAGTTTTTAGAAACGGACAGCAAAAAGATTTGAATATCAAACTAAAAGAATAGGAATAGGAAAATTGCAACTCTATCTGAATAATAACAAAAATTTTAGTAACTTTGCGACAAAGACTAGTTTGCTTGCATAGCTCAATTGGATAGAGTGTCGGTTTCCGGAGCCGAAGGTTGCAGGTTCGAACCCTGCTGTGAGCACAGAAAAGAGGCTGGAATCTAAGGATTCGGCCTCTTTTTTTTTAAGCATCAAATCCCTGTGTCGAAAATACAACAGAACCAAAACTATCAGATACTAATTTCATTAGCTTGAGCTTCGGACATTGTACAAAACCAGATTATTTTTGAATCTTTTCCAAAACACAGATTCGAACGTAGAAATACGAATTAACACAGATCTTCGATACTGATTATTTCCTTGCGGAAGACGGAATTCAACTAAGACAATCTTATAGCTGTCAATAATGTTATAAACCAGTATTGTCAATTAACACCGCGTTTAAACCCTTCTCAAATTCGATAGGTTTTTCTCCATCTATTTGTGGGATGCTCAAATGCTTATTTATTGGCCAATTGACCGCAGGCAGCATCGATGTCTTTTCCTCTTGATCGGCGCACTGTTACTGCAACGCCATTTCGGCTAAGGAAACGTGCAAATTCATCAATTTTGGCATCTTCCGATTTTTCGAGCTCTACGCCGTCTACCTTATTGTATTCGATAATATTTACCTTTACGTTAGATACTTTTCGGCAAAGTCTCAGCAGGTTTTCAGCATCTTCTTGTTCGTCGTTGAAATCGCGGAAAGCGATGTACTCAAAGGTGATTTTGTTGTCTTTGGTATTTTTTTGAAAATATTGCAGTGCCTCAGCAAGAATTGAAAGATTATTCTGCTCATTGATGGGCATAATCTGGTTCCGCTTAAAATCATCAGCGGCATGTAGCGATAGGGCCAAATTGGTTTTCAATCCGTCATCGGCCATTTTTTTGATCATTTTGGCAATGCCGGCTGTACTAACCGTAATGCGCCGCGGAGCCATCCCCATTCCTTCTTCCGAACAGATAAGTGCAATACTATCCACTACAGGTTTGTAAGCAAGCAAAGGTTCGCCCATGCCCATGTAGACGATGTTTGTGAGCGGATGTCCGTAAACTTCCAGGCACTGACGGTTGACCATTTGTACCTGATCAAATATTTCGGGGGCCTCGAGATTTCTGAGTCTTTTCATCTGTCCGGTAGCACAAAAACTGCAGGTGAGACTACAACCTACCTGACAGGATATACAAACTGTAAAACGTTCACGTTCGGGAACTGGAATAAGTACCGACTCTATCAGATGCCCATCGTGCAGCCGGAAACGTGTTTTTATGGTGCCGTCATTGCTGCGTTGTACCAGGTCTTCTTTGATAGGGCGTATTACGAAATGTTCCTCCAGCTTTTGTCTTAGAAGCTTCGAAAGATTGGTCATCTCATCGAAACTTTGAGCGCCCTTTTTCCAAAGCCACTCCCACACTTGCTGGGCACGAAATTTTGACTCACCTAAAGATTTAAAAAATTCAGTAAGATCGTTTTTTTCTATAAGGCGTATGTCTTGTTTCATTAAGATGAAAGGGTGAAAGGGTGAAAGATGAAAGAGCTAGAGAGGAAAGATTGAAAGTGGAAAGTGATTGTGAACTGTAAGAAGTGACTTTTGAAGGGGCAGTCTAACTGTTCCAAATATTCCAGGCTGCCATTGCCTGCAAATGCAACATTTCCAAACCATTACAAATTATAGCATTCTGCTCCTTGCCTCTTTGCATAAAGACTGTCTCGGCTGGGTTATAAACCAAATCGAAAAGGATATTGCTTTCATCTAATGCGGAATACGGAATATCGGGAAAAGTTCTTGAGTTTGGAAACATACCAAGAGGAGAACAATTTACAATAAGCTTATGTTCCTTTACAGTTTTAGAATCCAAATCAGCATATGCAATTTGTCCGCTTTCCGGATTACGGCTTACAATTTTATATTCAATGTTTAATTTACCAAGCACATTCGATACAGCTTTTGCAGCACCGCCGTTTCCAAGAATAAGTGCTTTTTTTATCTCTTTTCTGTTAATCAGAACTTTGCTCAAACTTAATGCAAAGCCTACTGTGTCGGTGTTGTAGCCAATTGATTTTCCGTTTTTAAAAAAAACACAATTCACTGCGCCTATTTCGGCAGCAGATTCGTCCAATTCATCGAGATAGGGTATAATTGTTTCTTTGAATGGAAGTGTGACACTCAATCCAACATAACCCTCTGTTTTAATTTTTTCGAATTGCGCTATATTATCCATTTCAATAAGGTTGAATATTGCGCTGATATGTTGTTCCTTAAAAAGTTGATCGAAAAATATTTTCGAGAAGGAGTGACCCAGTTTTTTGCCAATCAATCCAAATTTAAGCATCTTTCTTTTTCTTTTAAAATATAATAAATATTAACTGTGCGTGGAACTTCCGACCTTCGGCATAATTCCAAATATTATAATTCAGTATCTTTCTTTTTTCTTTTAAAAAGCCAAATAATATAGTCGATAAGGTAAGGAGCTGCCGATAAAGCAATGATTCCAAAAATTACTATTTCGAAATTTTCCTGAATTATAGGCAATTGGCCAAAGAAATAGCCCAAAAGGGTAACACCAACAACCCAAATCACAGCACCAATTATGTTATATTGTAAAAATCTGGCATATTTCATATCGCCTATGCCGGCAACAAAAGGTGCAAATGTTCTGACTATAGGCACAAAACGAGCTATAATGATCGTTTTAGGTCCGTGTTTTTCATAAAAAACATTGGTTTTGTCAATATTTTTCTGACTTACAAGCTGTCTGCCTCCAATCTTCATTTTTAAAACCCTCAGGCCTATTCTTTTTCCGAGGTAATAATTTAGAGCGTCGCCACTGATGGCTGCTGTAAGTAAAAGCCCCAGTACTAAAAAAATATTAAGGCTTGCTGTTTCTCCAAGTTCATTTACTTTACCTGCACAAAAGGTACCAGCTGCAAAAAGCAGGGAATCTCCCGGTAAAAAAGGCATTATCACTAAACCTGTTTCTACAAAAATTATTAGAAAAAGAATCAGATATATCCAAACTCCATATTCCAGAATCAGGCGGTGGAGATGATCGTCGAGGTGCAGAAAAAAATCGAGCACAGCTTGTAAAAATTCCATTTTGGTTTTCGATTAAAGTTTAACAGTTTTACTTATTATCAGGCTAAGAGAAGAACTTCGTCCGCAGCATTTCAAGAAAATCATCTGGATGATAATTTTCCAGGGCTATGCTGGCTATTGCCGCATTTAAATCATCTCCCAAAAAAGCAGCTTTATCCTGTTCAGCAATTTCATCGTATGCTATGATTAATTCCATTTTGTTTTCGTTACAAGAATCCTCTATAAAAGATTTCAGTGCCGCCAAACACAATTGTTTTGCTTTATTCATTGGGGAGATTGCTTATTTTTTCAAAAAAAACGAAAGTCAAAAGTAATCATCTTTTGACTTCCGTAAATAGTTAATAACAGTAAATTAGTTATCTTCACTACTATTAGGGTCTATGCCAATATATTTAGCACCTAAGGCGGGGCCGTATTCACTGGCATAATTACCTACTTTGTCAATGATATCATGCGCTTCATCACTGTCCATTCCATTCGCTTCACGAATAACTTTCAATGCAAGCATGTTTTTATAGGTACCAAATGAAACGCCAAGCATTGTGTAGTTAACCTCCAGTAATTCTTTGTAGAACTCGATTGGCAAATCATCGTTTAATTCAAAAATTGGGGCTAATACCTGAAAATAAACATTATCTTCCTCATCAACATACCAACAGTCAATCCAAACTTCCTGATCACCGCGCATCAATGCCCAAGCACCATTCTCCTCTTCATCGCGACAATTATTGGGATCAACCCCAAGCTGATTGATTGCATCTTCTACTATTTGATAAAAATCCTGAATGTTTGCCATTTTTTTTAAACTATTATGTGAGTAATTTATTTTCTTAAGTTTATATATTAACTTAGGGCACAAAGATAAAAATCCTAACAAAAAAATCTGCATGATTCACATAGAACATTTGTCTAAATCTTACACCGGGCCATTTTTGAGTGCTAAAAAAGTAATTGCGCTAAATGATATCAGCTTTAGTGTTGACAGCGGAAAGACGCTAATTGTTTCGGGAACAAAAAACTCGGGCAAGAGTAGCCTGCTTAAAATAATGGCAGCAATGTTGCAAGCCGACAATGGAAATGTCGAGATATTAGGCAAAAATACAAAAAAAGCGGCAGCGTCTATTCGAAAACAAACAGTTTACCTTAGCAATGCCCAGCCTTACTTTAACCATTTGAGTATCAAGGAACATTTGACTTATTTTGCCGCATTGAAGGGCCTTAAACAATCGGAAGTCAAATCTCGGATAGATGAATTTTTAAAAAAGTGGGATCTGAATCCCGGACATGCCGTTTCAAAATTACCGATGGAACAGCTAATGCTTCTGGGGCTTGTACAGGCCATGATTGTACGTCCCAAAATGATTCTAATGGACGAACCTGTGCTGGGACTGGATTTTTTTACGGCAAAGCCTATTTTTGATCTAATTGTTGAGGCAAAAAAAGAAGGCATTGGAATTGTATATGCCTGCAGCAATCTGATTAATGCCGAAATGATGGGGGATGAAATTATTTTCTTACATCAAGGCAAATTGGCCCATCGGTCCGACATGCAAACATTTTCACGGAATTTTGGCAATTCGTTTAACGATGGCTTTATCAAAATCATTTCCGAAGCAAATAAAACTGCTCTATAATGACCTTATTATTAAAAGAAATCCGCTGCCTTTTCCGAAATAGCCGTTTTGGATGGTTGTTGCTCATGTCATACCTCATTCCTTTTGCTGTTTTTTTTATGCTGTTCCGTTTTAGCGGTCAGCTCATACAACAACAAATCGATGGCAGTAATAAAAAGAAATTCAAAGTCGCATGGATTTCTAAAGATGGCGCAGCCAATGACATCAGAAAAAAGCTTGAACAAAATCCACAGATTGTACTTATTGACACGCTAGATGAAGATGCGCTTGAAGAAGCCATATCCATTGATAGCATTAGCGTAGGAATAGTTATTGCCAATAATTTTGATTCATCCATTGCAAAACAAGAAAAAGCTGAAATTTCGCTTTACTTCAAGGGCGAAGGCAAGGCATTGAGTATGGTTCAGAAAAGCATCTCAGCTTACAGGCGAGCGGTTACAAAACGAAATGTAAAAGACAGTAAACTGCCAGATGGAATTGTAAACCCAATAGAAATCAATGAAAAAGATTTAAGCAGTATTCAGGAAATCATCGACAATGTTTCAGATATGCTCAACCGAAGCGTAGCAATTCTATTATCATTGCTGATGTTTATTTTTGGCGTAATCGGGGCCAGATTTGCTTTAGGCAAACTTTTTTGGACTGAGCAGGCTGCCGGTCTGAATTTTTATTACAGTCAGGCAGCCATTAGTAGCTCCAGGATTTTCGGCTTAAAAATTATATGCGCTTCCTTTTTTAGTTTTTTAATGATGCTCTTATCGTTGCTTGGCTTTGCTACAGCAATTTACTTCGATCAGGGAGGCATTATCCAAGGCATTATCATACAGCTAAAAACAATGTTTGGCTGGAACAATATAACACTTATTATGCTGCTTGCTTTGCCGCTTAGCTTTGCTTACAGTGGTTTTTGGGGCATGATGAATTTTATGTTCAACAAACAGATCAGTGTCTTTTTATCCAATCTCAGCTTTATGATACTGCTTGTAATATTGGTAATTGCAGGCGCTTCAGCTGCCGACCTCAATTATACAAATGCTTTTTTACCAGCAATAAGTCCTGTTATTTTTATTAAAACAATGTTGTCGTCAGAATTGAGCACATTGGGTTTTGCATTGGTATTTGTGGGTACTTTGTGCTGGGGAATGCTCTTCAATTTGCTGAATTTGTACAAATTCAATAAAATATAGTTCAAGCACAACTTATTTTAATCGAAAACGGCGCATCCCTTTCAGGTGCGCCGTTTAAATTTCCCAAAAAAAATTACCTAAGATATAAAAACTATGAAATACTTAGCGAGGGATTTGCCCTCAAGTGTTTAATGTGTATTTGAGTGCTACAAAGGTACGACAGTATAGGTGTAGTATCAAATGGTATTTTTCTTAATTGTTAATTTTAGGTAAATTACTTATTTTGTTTTGATGTAATGTAAACAAAAAAATACGGCGCAGTTCCCCAACTGCGCCGTCAATTTTCCCCAAAAATTACCCTATGAAAAAACTAAAACTATGAAAAACTTGTGAAATTTTTGTTCATTTCACAGTACAAAATTGCGCCTAATTGCAAAGCTACACAACGGCATTTTTCTTACTTTTAAAAAAATAGGCATTTTACTTATTTTTCGCCAAAAAATATTTTAATCAAAATCCCCTGAAAAATAGTATAGTTATGAAATAAACAGCTGCCATGTTAATTTAATGTTAAGTATTTTTTATTTTTATTTTGCCAAATCATTATTCAATATTGGGCAAATGAGCGCAAATTATTTTCTTTACTAATGGCTTATATGGCAGAAATTGGGTTTGCACAGGTTGTAAGCCGCTAACCTTATATTCAAGGGTAACGCTTTGCCTATGTCGGGCAGAACAAATTGAATAAATTTACTTATCGTCTGGAATTGTTACAGTTCCGTTGTTATTGGGTTTTGCCGCAGGTGCATCAACGTTTTCTACCTTAAGGGTTCTCAGTTCTCCATTGGGCGTTAGCCATACAAATTCCTTTTCTCGTTTGATTTCAACCTTTGGTTCGGGCTGTTTCAATCTGAATTTCACTTTGAGGCTGTACATAAACTGTACAGCAGGTTCGAGTAATGCGGGATTTACAATGATTTCAAAATCATCGTAAGCAACTTTTTGGTAAAAATGCGTGAGGGCCTTATCGGCATTATTGATTTTACCTTTTGAGGTGCCGTCTAATGACTGACTTGAGAAGGCCTTGTATGAAACATAGCGTTCGTTTGGATAGGCTGCTTTTTCTTCTTCGGTTGCAAAGCGGTAAGTGTCGTCCAATTCCAGACCAAGTATTTCAAATTGTGCAATTTCCTTGTTAATATATTCAACGGCTCGTTTACGCAAATCGTGATAAACTTCCTCGCTGTTTTCGACGAAATAATCAACCTTGACAATATCGTAAATCTCATTTTTGGCAGCAGCGCTCATCATTTTACCCAATTGCTTGTGGTCGGTGTACCTGATGTGAACATTCTGCTGAATTTCAAATCCTTTTGGAATTTCATTAAAGGTTTTTTTGCTGAAAAGTTTTTTCTCTTCCTCAAACTCGTAAACAGGCACGAAGGAAACCAGGTCGAGATAAATATCCTCTCTTTTAACGCCCGCCGCAATGAGTTGGTTAACAAAGGCATCGAAACGCTCATTGAAAATCCTGTCGGCCTCCTCTGATGTTTGCCCCAGCTGTTTCATATTAAAAATAGCCGTGTAACTAGTTGCAGTCTGATTGCTCAGTGCATTTACTTCGAGCATAACAGTGCGCTCATCGATCCACTGCGCCTGCGGAATGTTATCCGTTAGTTTAATACCCGGATTGCCTGTATTATAATTGTAATTGCTGTTCTTTTCGTAAATGTTATTACCGCTCACTTGTGCGATGCATTCAACTGAGAGGCTCAATAAACCATATAAAATTAAGTTTTTCATTGGAATTTCGATATCTGCCTTATTTTTTGGAAATTAGTACCCTAAAAGTTACCTTTGCGCAAAGTTCGTAAAGAATTGAGATAAATTCAAAATAAACAAATTATTTAATTGAAACTGCTGTATGCTGCAGTTCAAAAACAGCTGTAAAAAATGGAATTAGAGGCATTTGTACTTGCATCGCAATATCTTTCGGAGGTTGAAGCAACTGAGTTAATAAACGAAGAGCAGGCCGAACAGTTCAGAATAAAGTTTTTAGGCACCAAAAACATCTTAAAACCTGTATTCGACGAGATGCGCAACATTCCGAATGAACGCAAAAAAGAATTCGGACAATTGTGCAATAAGGTAAAAACACTTGCCGAAAATAAATTTCAGGAAACCAAGAACAAACTCGACCGTGCCAAGCTCAACCAGTTTGAATCAATTGACCTCAGCGCTCCAGCTGAGCCTTACAATATTGGCAGCCGTCATCCTGTTTCATTGGTGATGGAAGAAATGGTGGGCATTTTTGAGCGTATCGGATTTTCGGTTGCTGAAGAGCGGGAAATAGAGGACGACTGGCACAATTTTACCGCTTTGGGAACTCCGGAAGATCACCCCGCCCGCGATATGCAGGACACTTTTTACCTAAAAGAGAGCGCCACGATGTTGCTTCGTACACATACTTCGCCTGTTCAGGTTCGTACCATGCTTTCTCAAAAACCGCCAATTCGCATCATAGCACCCGGACGCGTGTACCGCAATGAAACTATTTCGGCGAGATCGCATTGTCAGTTTCACCAGATAGAAGGGCTATATGTTGCTGAAAATGTTAGCTTTGCCGACCTCAGACAGACCCTCTATTATTTTGCCAAAGAAATGTTTGGTGCCACAAAAATCAGGCTGCGCCCCTCCTATTTTCCATTTACCGAACCAAGTGCCGAAATGGACGTATATCTTGGACTCGAAACAGAGCGCGATCAGCGTCTGACCAAAGGCACCGGCTGGCTCGAGGTATTAGGCTGCGGTATGGTTGATCCCATCGTGCTGAAACATTGCGGTATAGATCCAGAGCAATACAGCGGTTTTGCTTTTGGTATTGGCATTGAGCGTATTGCCCTTTTCAAATATCAGATCGACGACATCAGACTTTTCTTCGAAAACGACCTCCGCTTCCTCCGTCAGTTTGGCCCCGCAAATATTTTTTAAGCTGATGCGATTTACTGTTGTTTTTGCAATGCTCTTATTGGGGCTAATTTCCTGCAATGAACCCGAAAAACCAAAAAATGCAGAGGAGACGCTACGCGCATTTCAACTGGCAATCAATGTATTGGATATCGGAACAGCACAAAAACTAGCAGTTGAAAGTACAAAAAAACAGTTACAACTTTTGGCAGTTGATATGAAAATGTCATCAGCGGAAGCAGTTGCAGCCAAAAAGAAAACGCTTTTTACGGAAATCAAAACAGTCAAATGCAGCGGAAATGCTTCAAAAAAGGATTGCACTGTCTGCTGTGGTATTGATGGTAAAGAAAAAAATGCCATCCTGATTCAACAGAACGGAAGCTGGCTTGTTGAGATGGATTTTGAAATGGCAGACAAATAAACCATTTTTAAATGCGGCATTTCATCTTATTTCTGCTGATTTTAACCTTCAGACCCTTGTTTGGCATTTCCGAACAGGACTGCTTTTTCCATTTTCCTGACAGCAGCAAACCCCTTGAGCTGAATTATAAAATTTTTTCTGCCGATAAAAATATACCTGCCGCAAATCTTTCGGCCAAAGAATTGAACAGCCTGAGAGAGGGGGATATTTTACTTCGTAAAGGTTATGGTTGGATCAGTGACAGAATAGCCGATTTGCTGGATGAAAAAATACGTATTACACATTGCGGACTGATTTTGACCAAAGGCTACACTGAGCCGCATATTTTGCATACCATGTCTGACGATCGTACAAATGGAATTTTTGTCGAGCCGCTAAGTGCCTATCTCAAGCAAAGCCAGCAGGGCAGTCTTGTAGGCATACGTTTGAAAGCAGCAACCGAAATGAATGAAGCATTTGTACTGGAATCGAAAAGACTGCTGGCAAAAAAAATTCCCTTTGACCTGGCTTTTAACGATGCCGACAGTAGTAGTTTCTATTGTGCCGAATTGTTCGCCTACGTATTTAGAAAGGTATGTAACAGAGATTTGCTTCCCGAAAAAATAAATCTCTACGGTTTAAAGGCCATCAGAATGCGGAATTTCCTGAATCCAAATGAATTTGAAATTCTCTTTAATCAATTTGAGTATTAGCAGAAAATCTTAGTTAATTACTGTTAAAATAAAAGTGAATCTCATTCAAAATTGTTTAAATTTGCCATTTAGAAAATATACAATTATATAAATAATAAAAACTGATATGCACTCAACAGATATACAGGCGCTTAACCAAAAAATTCATGCGGAGAGCGAAGTAATAGAAAGACTTTTGAATGAAACCTCGAAAGTCATTGTAGGTCAGCAATACATGCTCGAAAGGCTCATCATAGGCTTATTAGCTAAGGGACATATTTTGCTTGAAGGCATGCCCGGTTTGGCTAAAACATTAGCAATCAATACGCTTTCCAGAGCGATTGAGGCTAAGTTCCAGCGCATTCAGTTTACACCCGATTTATTGCCTGCCGATATTGTTGGTACAATGATTTACAATCCATCGAGCGGTAAGTTTCAGGTGCGTCGCGGTCCGATATTTTCTAACTTTATACTTGCCGATGAGATCAACCGTGCTCCAGCAAAGGTACAGTCGGCACTGCTCGAAGCCATGCAGGAAAGACAGGTAACAATCGGTGACGAGACTTATCCGCTCGAAGAACCTTTCCTGGTACTTGCCACCCAAAACCCGATAGAACAGGAAGGAACCTATCCCCTTCCAGAAGCTCAGAGTGACCGTTTCATGCTTAAAGCTAAAATTGGCTATCCAAGCAAAGAAGAAGAACGCCAAATTATCAGGCTGAATATGGCCGGCGAGTTTGAGAAAATCAGACAGGTGGCCAATATCAATGATATCATCCAGGCGCGCAAAACTGTACGCGAGGTATACATGGATGAAAGAATTGAAAAATATATTCTCGACATAGTTTTCGCTACACGCGAACCTAAAGCACATAATCTTCCAGGTCTAAGCGATCTGATTTCTTACGGTGGTTCGCCACGTGCAAGTATTAACCTTGCGCTTGCCGCAAAAGCTTATGCCTACATGCAGCGCAGGGGCTATGTGATACCCGAGGACATCAGAGCCATTTGCAAAGATGTTCTGCGTCATCGTATCGGGCTTACCTATGAGGCGCAGGCTGAAAATATCAGCGCTGAAGACATCATCGATAAAATTCTCAATACAATAAAAGTACCATAGTCAGGTAAAGATGAGCCTCAGTATCAAAGAAATTCTTCGAAAAGTCCGCAAAATTGAGCTGAAGACCAAGGGTCTGTCCAGCATGGAATTTTCAGGCTCTTATAAAACGAGCTTCAAGGGACGGGGTATGTCTTTCAGCGAGGTTCGACTGTACCAATATGGTGATGATGTGAGAAATATTGACTGGAATGTAACTGCCCGTACCGGTGAACCGCACATCAAAATATTTGAAGAGGAAAGAGAACAGACCTTTATGCTGCTGGTAGATATTTCAGGCTCTTCATTTTTTGGTGCCAATGCTCAGGCAAAAAATGAATACATAGCCGAAATAGCTGCTACGCTCGCATTTTCTGCCAACAGCAACAACGATAAAATAGGTGTCATTTTCTTTAGCGACAGGATTGAAAGATACCTGGCCCCGAGAAAGGGTCATAATCATATATTGCGCATCATCCGCGATCTGCTTTTTCTGAAACCCAAAAGCAAGGGCACCAACGTAGGGCTCTCGCTCAAATACCTCAACAATCTATTAAAGAGACGCTGTACAGCCTTTCTTATCTCCGACTTTATGACTGCTACTTACGAAAAAGATCTGAAGGTGGCCTGTTCCAGACATGATATTGTGGGAGTTCATATTTATGATTCGAGAGAAACCGAAATGCCAAATATTGGCCTTTTGCCTGTTGTGGATGCCGAGGGCGGTAAAATGATCTGGGTCGATACAGGATCGAAGGCAGTGAGAGATAATTATCGAAATAAATATGAGGAGAACCTGCAATATTTTTACAGTTCATTTTCAAAAGTCGGAGCCGATGTTTTGAGTCTGGGCACACATGAGTCATATGTAAATGCGCTCAGGAAATTTTTCAAAGAGCGTTCTTCCATCTAAACCGAAATTCAAAAATGCCCCGCATCCTACTGCTCATATTTTTTAATTTTTTTGGCCTCTCACTATTTGCTCAAAAGGTCAGTCCCTCGCTCAAGATTGAGGCGAATGATGTCCTCATTGGCGATCAGGTAAAAACTACGGTTAGTGTTGAAATTGAGCAGGGTAAAAATGTCAGTTTCCCTAAATTAAGTGAATACTGGAAAAGTGAAAATGTTGAAATTTTAAATCTTTCCGATATTGAAAAAAGTAATTCGAACGAGGGAAAGCAGATTTTAAAGCAAACGCTTACACTCGTTTTTTGGGACACCGGAAAATATATGTTGCCTGCACTACCATTTGGCTACATCAGTGGAGAAAGCACTGACTCCATATTTTCGGAAAAACTATATGTAAAAGTACGCTACCCCGATGGAATAGTTGGTGACAGTAGCTATATGGCACCGATAAAGACTATTTTGGATGAGCAGAAAAACTTTTGGGATTATCTAATTGATTATAAATATGTCTTCTATACCATTATTTTCTTATTGGTCGCTTCTACGCTTATTTACCTGATTATAAAACGAATAAACGGTAATAGGAATAGAAATGCCCTCCTTAGTCCAGAGGACAAAGCATTGAAAGCGCTTGACAGACTTTTAGGAGCAGATTATTCGAAAAAAGGGCAACATGCACTTTATCACGAGGGCATTTCACTTATAGTAAGAACCTATCTTTATGAGAAATATGAACTCAAGGCCTTAGAATCCATAACCGGTCAGATACTGGAAGATATAGCAGCTATCGACATCTCCGAACCGTTAAAATCAGGACTAAAGGAACTGCTAGAAACAGCCGACCTGGTGAAATACGCCAAAGCATCGCCGCTGCCTGTTGCCGATAGATTTGCTGCCGATTACATCATAAAATTGGTTGAGGAAGCTAAAAATCCAAAAACTGAAAAATATAATAATCTGTAGCTAACGAAATGACTGTACTCGAAAATATAACTTTTGCGCATCCCGTTTTTCTGCTCCTGTTGCCGGTATTGGGCTACCTGCTCTACCTGCGCCTGAGAAAAAAATACTATGCAGAAGTGAGACTGTCTTCGACTGCAGGTTTTGAGGGTGCAGCAACATGGCGCACTAAGTTAAGACCTGTTTTATTGGTATTGCAATCGATAGCACTTTTCTCACTTGTACTTGCACTTGCGCGTCCTCAGTCGCTCCTGCGCAAGGAAATAATCAATGCGGAAGCTATAGATATTATGCTTGCGCTCGACGTGTCTACTTCTATGCTTGCCCAGGACTTTAAAGCCGACCGTTTGGATGCATCTAAAAGAGTAGCTCAGTCATTTGTCGAAAAAAGAAAATTTGACCGAATCGGCATTGTTTTTTTCGGCGGTGAAAGTTATACTCAATGTCCACTCACCACAGACCATGCCATTGTAAAGGAATTTTTATCGAAAGCCCAATGCGGATTGATTGCCGAGGGAACTGCTATTGGGTTGGGTTTGGCCAACGCGGTGCGTCGCCTGCAAAAGAGTGAGGCCAAAAGCAAGGTTTGCATTCTGCTCACCGATGGTGTCAATAATTCAGGAGACATTTCTCCGTATGATGCAGCTGAGGCTGCAAAAAAATATGGTGTAAAAGTGTACACCATTGGAGTGGGAACTATTGGTAAAGCAAAGGGGCCTGTTGCCCGTCGGCCCGACGGAGGGTTTGTTTTTGGCTTGATTGAAGTAGAAATAGACGAGGAATTGCTCAAAGATATTGCTCAAAAAACAGGAGGCAGGTATTTTAGGGCGACAAATATGGCATCATTGCAAGAAATTTATTCAGAAATTGATAAAATGGAAAGAACCAAAATTGAAAAATCTAGCTTCCGAAAAAATCGGGAGGAGTTTCACTGGTTTGTTTCTTTGGCATTAATCTCTGTTTTGATTTATCTTATTTTGGTAAATACGGTTTTCCGAACTATTGTTCAGTAATAAAAAAAGCAAGACTCCAATATGGATTTTCAATATCCAAATATGCTTTATCTGCTGTTGCTTGTTCCGCTGCTCCTTTTTCTCTTCAGAGAAGCAGTAAGGCGAAACAATGCCATGCGGGAGCAATTTGCCAAATGGGCTGTCTTGCAACAGCTACTACCCGATTTTGCTCCGAAGCGCAATCGAATAAAATTTGGACTTTTACTGGGGGCTTTTGTGCTACTTGTCCTCGCATTTGCTAATCCACGTATTGGCAGTGTAACCCGAAAGGTAAAGCGCGAAGGGGTGGATATTTACATAGCACTCGATATTTCGAGAAGTATGTGGGCCAAAGATGTTAAGCCTAATGGTATTGACCGACTTGAAAAGGCTCGACTCTTTGCGCTGAAAATGATTGATGAATTGAAGGGCAACCGCATTGGCCTTATCTTTTTTGCTGGTGAGGCTTTTCTTCAAATGCCGCTTACATTAGATAATAATGCACCCCTTCTTTTTTTGAATGAAGGACTTGGCGATTTCGAAATCATGCAGGGAACTGCTTTTGAGGAAGTATTGGGATTGGCAGCCAAAACCGGAAAAGATCCAAAGGATGAAGATCAACGAAACAAACAAAGGGCGCTCATCATCCTCAGCGACGGAGAAGACCACGACAAAAAAGGCACAAATGCTGCCAAAGCTGCCAAAAAGAATGGGGTAACTACTTTTTGTATCGCAGTGGGAAGCGAAAAAGGCGCAATTGTACCCGAAACCAGAAATGAATTAAGCGAGGCAAAGGATAATAATGGCAAAACCATTATATCCTCTGCTGATAAAAAATGGTTAAAAAATATAGCCATAGCAGGTTCAGGCAAATTTTTTGATATAGAAAATGGCAATGCCATCATCGGCCAATTGAAAAAAGAATTCAATCGTATCCAGAAGGAAGAATTCGAAACAAATATGTTCGATGAATATGAATCCTTTTTTCAAATTTTTGTGTTTCTTGCGTTGGGCTTACTTGTGGCTGAATTCATTATCAGTTATCGTAAAGAGCCCAAGACGGAGGGTCAAAAAAATACAACGATGGAAAAGGCATTGGAAATTGAAGAATTTTAAAGCTTATGAAAAATAGATTACTGACAGTGCTGATGGCAATTCCTGTCATTTTAATGGCACAAAACGAACACAGAAGTCTGGTGGTAGGCAATAGTCTCTACAAGGAAAAAGATTATGTGAAGGCCGCAGCTGAATATGAAAAAGCCATACAGGTTAATAAATCAGCCGTAAAGGCAAATTACAACCTGGCCAATTCGCTTTATGAAAAAAATAATTTTGAAAAAGCAATTGGACACTACATTACAGCAATTGAAAACACTGATGATGACAAGATAAAGGCGAAGGCTTACCACAATTTGGGCAATGCCTATGTGCGCAGGAAACAACTGAAAGAAGCCTGCGATGCCTATAAAAGTTCGCTTCGTTTAAATCCGGGAGATGTTGAAACCAAACATAATCTGGCCCAGACCCTAAAAAAAATTCAACCGCCTCCACCGCCTCCACCACCGCAACCGAATCAATCAGAGGATGAAGAAAAGGAAGAAAAACCCAAAGATGATATCGATCGAATGATGGATATGATGGAAAACGAGGACAAAAAAACACAGGAAAATAAAAAAAATCCTCCATCGAGAAGGAGAAGACCCGAAAAAGACTGGTAATTTATTTTTAATAATTTTATAAACAACTAAATAGGATTGCACCATGAGAAAACTGATCATTTGTCTATGGAGTTTTGTAGCCCTTTTTGGTAGCTTGCAAGCCCAAGATTTAAAAGAACCGCTTATCAGCACAAAACTTCAGTACGATACTGTTGCACCGGAAGAGCCTTTCCGTTTGATTTTTACAGTAGAAAATTCAAGATCGGTCAGCGTCGAAAATATTGTTTTCCGCGATTTCGATGTGATTCAAGGCCCCTTCCAAAGCAGTCAGTTCAGTATGGTAAATGGCCTAAGCAGTTCATCGACAACTTTTACCTATATGCTCAAGGCCAAAGCAACAGGCAGTTTTGTAATTGAATCGCAAAAATTTTATATCAATGGCAAAAGCTATATTTCTCCAGAGGCTGCCATTGTTGTTGAAACAGATTTTGAAAGAAAAAATAAGCCATCGAATAACAATCCCTTCGATATGCCCTCAATGGGTTTCAATGACGATGTTTTTGGTCGAATGCAGCAGCAGCAGGAAGAAATGATGAAAAGACATCGCGAATTGTTCAACAATCCGGACGGCTTTTTCAATAACCCCAACGATATTTTTAATTTTCCGGGACAATTTGGACCAGACATGAACGATATGTTCAAAAACTTTGATAATTTGTTCCAATTTAAATTACCTCCGGCTCAGTCAAAGCAAAAACCATCGGAGCGAACATATCGTCTCTGATTTTTATTTTC
>JBIPOO010000256.1:0-5776 GCA_044379045.1 Saprospira sp. | reverse complement strand
TGCAGCTTCAGTTCCGAAAACTTTGTTGCGGATTGCTTGGTGTGTATCGACATAGAGAAATGATTCTGGCAGAATAAAAACAAGCTTGCCGTTCACCGTCAGTTTTTCGAGGGCCTTGCACAGAATGATATCGAAGGAGTCGGCATTTTTTAATTCGGGATGATTTCTTGCTAGCGCTGTTCTTGTATGCTCATCCAGATCGGCCCCCCAGGGTGGATTGGTAATTACATAATCAAATGCTTTTGAACATTCCCATAGCAGGGCATTTTCACAAGCAGTGTAAACCGAAAGATTGGTATCATTAAAGAACAAAGCAAAATTTACTTTGGCAATGCGCAGTGCAAGTTCATCTACATCTCGCAGGTGAATTTCTTTTGGTGGCTGCGATGAATCAATAATACTGAGCAGAATAGTTCCTGTGCCGCTGCAGGGGTCGAGTACCTTAGCATTTGAAGGAATTTTGAGGTCATTTACCAAAGCGGAAGGCGTAAAAAAAGCCCCCAATTTTGATTTTTCGCCCAAATTGCGCATCGATTCGTACACTGCACCCAAAAAATCGGGTTCATTATCCGGAACTGTAAAAATTCTGATGGCATCAAAAAGCTCATTGATCTCCTCTGCATTGAATTGGTCGGCCCAGTCGCTTAAGAAATTTGAAAAAGCGGGGTTATCCGATTTAATATTTTTAAAGGCAGATTTTTCTGCTGGATTAAATGATATCAGTCCTTTTTGTTCCAGTGCAAGCAGGCAGAGGACAAACATCGAAGCAGATTTGGAAAGATTTTTTTTCTGAAAAGTAGCGAGCAGCTGCCTTAGAATAACTTTATTGGCACTACCCTCTACAGTATTGAGTTCCTGTACAGTCAGGTGACTTTGAAAACGATTGGCTCTGGTAGTTAACTTGCCGCTAAGGCTAATATCTGTTACAATTTGCGCATAATCACTATCGCTGTAGCCTTTTTCCTCGGATGCGTAGTCGGGAATGAGTCCGGTTTTTACCCAATTTGAAATAGTAGCCCCTGAAACTGAAAGTACCTTGCGGATATCTTCTTTTGTCTTCATTCGAAATGAGTTGTCCTGACCGGTTATGACGATTAATTTGGCAAATATACACTTCTATATGAGTGAACTAGTTATAAGGCCTCAAATTTTAAACAAAAAATAATGCATATCGAATATTTTGATGCATAAAGCTTGATTGTAAATAGGCAAAATTTAATTTTCGAATATACTTCAGGCTATTGCAAATGGCGCCAATGCGTTGAAGAAAAAAAATGTTGAGACGCTCCTGGAAAAAATTCAAAGCAGATGGAACGGAAATCTGACCATCGATAGTCCTATAGGCTAATCAGGCCAACTTTTGTCTTAAAAGCAGTATGTACTTTTGTGTTTTGCAAGGGCAATGATTACTAACAAAAAGATAATTTTAATAGATGTATTTTTCCAAAATCTTGATAGCGAGCTTCGACTTCATTTGGTCGAGATAACAGACCAAAACCATTATAGTTTTTTCAAATAATAAAATACCCGATGAGTTAGAAATTGATCAATCATTCAATCTTGACGAACAACAGTCAACAAGGGAATGGTTGAATGTGCCCCCTAATAGTTCGGAAAACAATATTTTATAGACTAGTATAGTTTTAAATATTTACATAAAAAATGCATATTTGGGTCAATCTGAAAGCATCTATAATGATGAAATCATAAATATACCTTGTTATTTGTTGCGCAAAGACCAATTATTTCTCAAGTCAATTTTGAATGAAAATAATCAAAATTTTATTTCAGATTATAAGTAATAACTTATATCTTTGCGGCAACCAAACATAGATTTATTTCATTATTCGAAGTCCAACAACATATTATGTCACAAAACATCGGACACATCAAGCAGATCATCGGACCTGTAGTAGATGTAAGCTTTTCTGGAAAAGACTCAAAATTACCCGAAATTTTGAGCGCCTTGGAGGTTATTCGCCCCAATGGTGAGAAATTGGTTTTGGAATGTCAGAAACACCTTGGAGAAGACAGCGTTCGTACTGTAGCGATGGATTCTACTGAAGGTCTGACACGCGGTATGAAAGTATATGATACAGGATCAACTATTTCAATGCCAATCGGTGATGAAATCAAAGGTCGTCTATTCAATGTTGTAGGAGAACCTATTGACGGTCTTCCACAAATTAAAGGTAAAACCCGTAAATCAATCCATAATAAACCGCCTCGCTATGAAGACTTGAGTACTTCTCAGGAAATTCTTTATACAGGTATCAAAGTAATTGACCTGATTGCTCCTTATCTTAAGGGTGGTAAAATTGGTCTCTTTGGTGGTGCGGGTGTAGGTAAAACCGTATTGATTCAGGAGCTTATCAACAACATCGCAAAAAAACACAAAGGTCTGTCCGTTTTTGCTGGTGTTGGTGAACGTACCCGTGAAGGTAATGACCTCATGCGCGAGATGATTGAAGCCGGTATCGTCAGATATGGTGAAAAATTCAAACATTCAATGGAAGAAGGCGGTTGGGATTTAGCTTCTGTTGATCAGACAGAATTGGCCGAATCTCAGGCTACTTTTATCTTCGGTCAGATGAACGAGCCTCCCGGTGCCCGTGCCCGTGTTGCGCTTTCAGGTCTTACCATTGCAGAATATTTCCGCGATGGTGACCCAAGCGAAGTAAAAGGTCGCGATATCCTCTTCTTTATCGATAACATTTTCCGTTTCACTCAGGCTGGTGCTGAGGTGTCGGCTCTTTTGGGTCGTATGCCATCAGCTGTAGGTTATCAGCCGACACTTGCAACTGAAATGGGTCTGATGCAGGAGCGTATCACTTCAACCAAACGCGGTTCTATCACTTCCGTTCAGGCGGTGTATGTACCTGCCGATGACTTGACTGACCCTGCTCCGGCAACTACTTTTGCTCACTTGGATGCTACCACAGTATTAAGCCGTAAATTGGCATCCTTGGGTATCTACCCTGCGGTTGACCCACTCGACTCTACATCAAAAATCCTTTCTCCGGATATCGTAGGCGAGGAACACTATGACTGCGCTCAAAAAGTAATCAACATCCTTCAGCGTTACAAAGAGTTGCAGGACATTATTGCAATTCTTGGTATGGAAGAGCTTTCAGAGGAAGATAGACAGATTGTTCACCGCGCACGACGTGTTCAGCGTTTCCTTTCTCAGCCTTTCCACGTGGCTGAACAGTTTACTGGTCTTCAGGGTGCATTGGTTGATATCAAAGAAACTATCAAAGGTTTTAATATGATTATCAATGGTGAAGTTGACAAATATCCTGAAGCTGCATTCAACCTTGTAGGTACCATCGAACAGGCTATTACTAAAGGTGAAAAAATGCTCAAAGAAGCAAACGCTTAAAAATTTTCAAGGGGGGAACTAATCCAAGGAGCATTTCCCCCTTTTTCATAATCGGTATAAATTTTTATCAATGGATCTGATTGTACTAACACCCGATAAAAAAGTTTTCGAAGGCAAAGTGAACAGAATCAGTGCTCCCGGAGTAGAAGGCGAGTTTGAAGTGCTTGATAATCACGCACCATTGGTTGCTTCATTGGGTAACGGAAACGTACTCATTACTCCTTCCGAAAGCAAAGAACTGCTCAATCTTTCTATCCAAAGCGGATTCATCGAAGTCTTGGACAACAAGGTTTCATTACTCGTTCAAGAGGCAAAAGCAGCAGCTGCAGAATAGAAGCCTACCCGGCCAAAAAAAATATTTTGAAAAGGATTTCCATGAACGGGAATCCTTTTTAATTTTTCTAGGCTGCCGACTTCTCTTTCAATTTTTTTAACAAACCGTAAGATAACTTCGAAGCATCTGACAATTTATCCAAGAGGTGCTGAACCTCTGAATCTTTGAGAATCTTCAGCGTTTGCACACTATACAGAACCGAACTGCAATGTGTAAATCCATTTCTGGCATTTTGCAGACACTCAATGTACGCAGCCGTTGGAAGTTCATGCCCTTTGGCAATTTGCGTTGCAGATTCTGCCGCACTCCTGAGTAGCTCATCCCTGAACCAGGTTTCTTTGCTGTTTTGAAATGCGCGGTAGATTTCAACAACCGCTTCATTGGCTTTTTGCCAGCTGAGGTTCTCTTCAAATTTTTTGTAAGCCATAATTTTAAATATTTAAAAAGTGATAAAATGTTTTATTAAGTGAGAAGTGAGAAGTGAGAAGTAGGAAGTAGGAAGTAAGAAGTAAGAAGTAAGAAGTAAGAAGTAAGAAGTGAGAAGTAAGAAGTGAGAAGTAAGAAGTAAGAAGTGAGAAGTAAGAAGTAAGATGTAAGATGTAAGAAGTAAGATGTAAGAAGTGAGAAGTGAGATGTAAGAAGTAAGAAGTGTGTTAATCACTAAATAAGGTTGACCGTTTTGTTAATAAATCTATTTAATAACATCGGGCAAATATGAGCCTGAGTGAGGTCTTGCTTTAAATTGGAGGTGGCTCGATGCCACCCCAATTTAAGTTTCGACATCGGTGTAAATTTTCACCTTCGGTCGGTCTTGCTCAGGCAAATTTATCACTAATTTTCTAAAATCTGAAGGTGTTATTCTATAAGGTTTAAGTGAGTTATGAAATCGCTTGTTATTATAATTATCTACTGCTTTTTTTATATATCTTTTCAGTGATTGAAAGTCTTTAATATCTCTATAGACAAGATATTCATTTTTTATCGTTTGATTTATTCTTTCTGCATATGCATTGTCTTGTGCTGTTAACCCCATGCTAATCTGGCTTTCTATATCATTTAAAATAGCAGTATATTTTTTGGCTATGTATTGACTACCTCTGTCCGAATGATGTATTTTGACTTTTCCATATTCACAAATCGCAGATTTTAAAGCTTTAACATTGGCGGTTGCCCTCATATTATCAGAAACCGAGTACCCAACAATCTCTTTTGTATAAACATCAATAATGAACACTCCGTAATAAAATCTCGTACCAACTTCAAAATATGTTATATCGCTCTGCCATAAGTGATTAGGGCCGACTAACTCGATTCCTTTAATAAGATTAGGGTAGTACAATTTTGAGGCAATCGTTGTTCTTTTGTAGTTCTTGTTTCGCTTAACTCTATACCCTAATGACATTAAAGCCTCGATAAATGAATCTCTTCCTATAAAATTCGGCTTAAGCATATTATACATTTTTTCAATTCCACAGCCAGGATGTTCTTCTCTGATGATATCAACCTGAACCATTATTTCAAAAAAATTTATTTCAAAATGAACTTGATCTTTAATTTGCTGTGCCACAGCTTGTTTACTTATTTCAACAACTCTGTACAGTGCATTAAGCGAATAACTTATTTTCTTTTTGTTTTCTCTGAACCATCTGAGCGTGGGGAATTTGAGTTTTTTTTAATATCAATTTTGTAATCTTCTGATGCTAAATCTATCATCTTCTCCAAATAATCGATCTTGATCTGTTTTTGACCAACTGTTTGCTCCAGCAGCTTGACTTTTTCTTCAAGTTCTTTAATTTTCTGCAAATGACTGTCTTTCATTTCTACTACCCTTACGCCTTTTTCATTGTATTTCGAATATTTATAAATCCAACGGTATAATAATGGATTATCAATATTATAAAGCTTTTCCAATTGAATAACGCTGTATTGTCCACTTTCAAACAAAGTAACCATTTCTCTTTTGAATTCTTCTGAAAAGCGTCTGTGTTTTCTGATTTTTGTTATAATTTTACTCATTGTAAGTTGACTTTTTCGGTCAACCTATTTTAGGGACGCACAGT
>JBIPOO010000255.1:0-5791 GCA_044379045.1 Saprospira sp. | reverse complement strand
AATTAGAAGCGGCATTTATACATTTTTGGAATATCAACCCTCTTCACGACTGAAACTGGATGGCGGATTCCGTTTCGATTATGCCAACAACAACAGCAATTTTTACAGTTTACCAATTCGGGTGAATGGCTCAGTCTTAACGGATCTCAGTTCCCCACAATTGGATCAGCATTTTTTAAATTGGGCTGGCGCATTGGGACTTTGGTACATGGCGCTGCCCGAGAAAATTTCCCTTCGTGCACATCTGGGCCGTACCTTCAGGGTGCCCTATCCGGTCGAAACAGTTTCTAATGGCGTACACCATGGCACTTTCAGGCATGAACAAGGCAGTCCAGATCTGGGCAGCGAAAGCGGCATTCAACTGGAAATTGGCACTGATATGAAGTTTAGTAACTTTGAGTTACAATTTTCAGCCTTCGGTTCCTATTATAATGATTACATTTACCTGAGTCCCACAGCACGCTTCTCTCCCCTGCCCGATGCCGGTCAGCTTTTTAAATATTTGCAGACCGATGCGCTTTATTGCGGAGGCGAGCTGAGTTGGAATTACAGTTTTAGTCCAGCTTTATCATTCAAACAAGGCTATGATTTTGTTTGGAACCTGAATCTGGAGAGCATGCTGGGCCTGCCTTTTACGCCTCCTGCAGTGATACGCTCTGGTATAAGACTTGAATTGCCAAAGGCCTATAAAATTTTTGACAAAGCCTATTTCGAGTTGAACCACCGCTTCAGTTTTGCCCAAAACAGGGTGGATAGAAATGAAAAAAGCACCCCTGCCTATCAGCTTTTTGATCTTGCCTTGGGCAGTACACTCAAAATAAAAAAACAACAGCTCATCATAGGCTTTCAGGTACAAAATGTCCTGAACACAGCATACCTGCAACACCTGAGCCGCTATCGACTGCTCAACCTACCCGAGCAAGGCCGTAATTTTGTATTGATGCTGAAAATTCCATTTGAATTAAGGTTGGAAAAATAAAAAAGGGCAAGCAAAATCGGCGCCCTTGATTTTATCCCAATGAAATGTCTGGAAATAGCCTGTTAATAAGCAGGAATGTTGATATTCCAATAAATCTTATGGCTCCCTTTTTTTAAAAATCATCAAAGCCTTTCTTCTTTTTCTTTATAAGTATACAGCAATTTACATTCAAAACCAGTTCCCTGCAGCAGTTCCTCAAAAAACCTGTCATTTTCCGATTTTTCTGCATCTGTACTGTAGCTCATTTTATTCACCCAAATGAGCCAACCGGCTTCCGGATGTTCAGGAAACTTTAATTTTCCTTCTTCATCGCTATTAGGATACAATTCAAAATACCAACGCACTCCTGTTTTTAGAAACTGACTGTAAAAATGTGTAAATACAAATGGCAGTCTTGCCTGCAGCATACTTTTGTTGGTGACTTTACTCATTTTCCATAGGCGCTATCCAAAAAATGATTGATATTTTTTACCAATTGTTTTTCATCAGATTTATTACAGATAATTCCGTATTCTAATTTATTCATAAATAATTAGTTATCATCTAACACAAATGGGTTCAGGTCTAACGCTTCTGAAAAAGAATTTGAATTTGAGCCTTTCATAAAATTAATGCGGAGCAGGTTATTTGCTCCAAAACCTAAGCGGCACTGTTCGCCGGCAGGGTGGAGAACATTTCGTTAAAGCCCATTGTTCGTTTATTCCTTTCGCTCAATCACTTTTGCTCCAGGTCCGTCCGTCAGCCATTGCCCAAAGTTATCAAATTTATATCTTATTTTACTAAATGGTATAATTTCCTTGCCGCAAAGGTCAAAAATTGCCGATTCCCATTCATAAGGCTTAATTTCGCGCATCAATAAAAAGGCATTTGGAAAGGCCTCAATTATATAATCTCCCAAAGGAATAATGACCTTTCCATGCACATCTATAACGCCGTATTTCCACATCAACACGCCACCCTGCAGGGCAGGCGTAGTTTGTTTCATCACAATAAGTCTGGGACTGCCGTTGGAGATGATGTTATCATATTCGGCAGGAATAAGCAGTTTACCCTTTGCATCCATCAGCCCTTTGTTGTAATTGACAAAATGATGGAAAGCGAATTTGTTTTTATTTTCCCCATCCTTGTTGTAACTCACTATTCGAAATCCTTCAAAAACAATTTCTTCCATATCAAAATCTGCATCGGGACCACTGAGTTTGGGCTGTCTTTCAATGGGATAATAACTATACTGACCCTCAACTGCCTGCGGAGCATATTCAAAGGGATTTCGCGCAATAAATTCCTCCCGGTGAAAATCGGCTACTCCTTGAATGGTTTTGGAAAAACTGCGTTCTCTTTTGGATATTTTACCCGACTTATCCATATAGGTGTAGCGGCCATTATAAACATAACGTGGAATTCCGGTATTCAAAGAATACGAGTATAGGTGCCAGGAAATCAGCACAGTTGATGAATCCAGCGGAACAATTGCATCGTAAATGAATTTAGTTAGCGGGCGGGCATTGCTGTCGATAATTCCCCATTTTCCATTTTTAAGGGCTATGCGGTAATTATTAAAAACTGTATAGGTTCTGTTATGATCACCAATAGTAGTGCTTATTGCATAGTCAGTTTTTTTGGAATCTTTTTGGGGTTTTTCTTTTGGTTGAGGATTTAGTTTTTCCCTTAATTTTTCAAAGCTGTCAAATTTGAACGGCTCTACAGTTTTGCCGCTTCTGTCAATTGCGCCCCATTTTCCTTCATAAATGACTACTGAAATTCCCTGTTCGTTAAATGGCATTACCCGCTCGTATTTTGGTTCGATGACCCATTTTGCGTCTTTATCGATAAAGCCGAACAGAATTTTATCTCCTTTTTGAATAAACATACACACAAGGCCGTATCCGGAGGACTCCAAATAAATCCCCTTTACAAAAAGCTTATTTTCATATGTTCTAATATCGGGGTGATTTTGCAAATCGAAATGAGCGTCGAAAATGCTTTCTTTGCCATCCATTAAAAGCAGTCCCAATGTTTTATGCCTGGTAAAGATTGAAATTCCCTGTTTCGGAGCATGCAGCCTGCTGTATTTCGCCGGAACGATGATTTTTCCATCATCGCTTACTAAGCCGTAAAGTCCGCTCTTCAGGTCTTTAAAAACGGTACATTGTTCAGAACTGTCTCTCAGTTCGGTATTTTCAGGAGGCAGAATTATGTTTCCTTTTCTGTCGGCCAAACCGCAATGCCCATCTACACAAACTTTGGCAATATTGTTTCTGAAATCGAAAATCTTATCGTATTTGGTTGACAAAATGATGCGCCCGCTGCTGTCCATAATCCCCACCCTACCCCGATGATAAAATCTTGCAAAACCATCTTCAAAAAAATCGCTGCTGTAACTGCTGTCAACCGCTTTATATGTTTTTGATTCCGGGTGGTAATTTCCGGGCAGATGTTGTGCCTTAAGGAAGTTTACAGTTAAAAAGACCAATAAAAGTGTATATCTGCAGTGCATAAGACTATGTTTTGAAAATGCAGATGAGATATAATTCATTTTTGGTGCGCAGCTTCTGAATAAAGGTAAATAACATAGCCCAAAACTAAATCCTGTAAATACTAAAACAGCCATAATCTGTTCTAAAAGCAACACAATCCTGACCAAATACAGGTTTTGCATTTTTTATAGTATGAAAAAGTCGAAAACTGTATATAATTTTCTTTTCATTCAGATCAAAGAGATAAGCGTTTTTATGTTGCACAGCAATCAACTGACTACCATTTTTACTGATCGTGTAATGCTGAACCATGGTATCATATGAAGGAATTTTCAAATCGGGAAATGTCAGCTCTGATTTAGTTTCCAAGTCAAAAAATCGCAGACCCCAAGATCCGTATTTCTCATGAACCAGTAAAATTTGGTCATTTTCTATAAAATCCATTTTTTCGACCATTTCAAAATTGCCTTGAATTGTTTCGGATTTACCGGAAACGATATCAAAAATTTCTATTGAACCAGCATGCGTACAGGTTGCCAATAATTTACCCTGTTTAGAAATTGCCCCTTTAAATTGGGTCGAATGTCCTGAATATAATTGAGGGTCAAATTCTTTTTCAAATAACAGTTGGCCGGATTCCAAATCTTTAACATAGATTTTTGGAGCAGCCCCAAAAGCTATACAGTGTTCAGACATTGAAATAAAACTTCCCGGCTGTTTAAAATTATCAGTCAACTGCGTAAAATTATCATTTTCAACATCATAAGTATAAATAAAATGATCCAAATCAATTAAAAGGAAATTTTTATTATCGTGAAATAAGATATTCCAGGGTAATACCTTGGGCAAATCCAGACTTTTTTTCAGATTTCCATTTAGGTCTATAAATTGCAGTGCATCATACTTATAATTATTTTTATCTCCTTTCAATTCATAAACAGCGAACAGATCTCCTAAATTTACTAATGAGAGACATCCTGTATAGCCGCTGCCCATAAAATAATGCAGCATCGGTTCACCCGCATCAGCTTCGGGCTGCTTCATCAGAAATCCCTTTTTCAGCATTTCCCATTCCTTTTTTTCGAAATAAAAGAATGCTTCTCTATTGTTTTCAAATTCTTTTTCTGTCAGCTTCAGCTTAGCTATTTTGCCGGATTCTGTAATTACTTTATTTTCAGATAAAGTGATATTGAATATTTTATCTGAGGTTTTATCGCTAAGAGAATGAGTTATCTTGATCATAATTTAAAAATTAAAGCATTCAATTGTCAAAATATTCCATAAAATTCTTTAAAAATTGGAGATGGGCCTTTTTGTTCGCAACATGGTAATCCATTTCAAGTTTATAATTATCAGTAAAAAAACCGTAATTAGGAAATCCCTTTCGCTTGGATAAATAGACAATTCCCTGTTCAGAATTAGTATATAAACCATCCATGAAAAGCAAGTAATTATCCAAAAGTAATTTTCTGAAACTTGAATCTTCCAGTTTTTTAAGGATTTTTTCTTTACCAGATTTAATGTAAATAATTACTTTCTCATTGAGGTCTGGATAAGGAGTGATGACGGTTTCATATTCAAGGAAGTTATGTTTATTCAATTCGATATTTGAGAAAATAATAATTTTAGCATCTTTGTTTTGAGTTATGCTAACCTTATAATGGTAATAACTAATTGTTTTTCGTGGTTTATTGTTTGAAACAGTAACGCTATTTATAGCTCGTATTTCATCGTAATGAAATAGTTCCCATCTGTTATCCAGTCTGCCACTCCAGGAAAAGCCTAATTTAGTAAAGTGGACATTTTTCTCTTTAGGAATTCCATTGATATGCAAATTAAGTTCTTTGCCAAACCTGATAGCGTTTTCAATCATTCTTTTAGCAATACTTGCTTCATAATACATGAAATAGACAGTTAGTACCGTAAAAACAGTAAAGCCCGAGATACAAAGTCCGATAACTGTTCCTAAACTTAAATCCAAATTTCCACCACTTGTTTCTGACATTGGGAATATCAAATAAATGATAACACCAACAAGAAAAATAATGGCATAAATTAGCCATTTTATATTGTTATTTTTTATCTTTTTCTCCAAAAGAATAGCTGTGATAATCATCAATATCGCAATGATAATGACGGATACTATACCATAAATGATAATTCGGTCGGATTCGGTCATAGTTCATGAAGTTGGTTCGTAAAATAATAGTTATCAAAAGTAAAAATATTTTTAAAAAATTCAGTTTAAATACTTCATTTTTTGGTTGTAAGAATATGGACATAAAAGCCATCAAATCATAAAAAAAGGCGGCACAAGGCCGCCAAAAAAATAGGA
>JBIPOO010000254.1:0-5797 GCA_044379045.1 Saprospira sp. | reverse complement strand
TTTCGTCCCAAATGATTGCTGCAATTTCTGCAGCTGGCAGTGCCTCTGCAAAATTATCTTCTTCAAAGGCGCGATTGGTGGTTTTACCGTGGCAGATGATACTGCAATCTTTGAAAGATCCGACATATAGTTTGTCCCATCGGTTATTGGTTTCGAAGAAATCGACCTTATTTTTTACTTGTAAACGGTTGCTGATATTAAGTTTTGTTAGCAGTTCGGTATCGTCTGAATTGTTGTTGCCGCGAACAAATACGGCATTGAGTCGGTATGACATTGTATGCTGTTTTTAAATGGTATTGAGGATGGTTTTATTTTACTTTCATTTTATCATAACATTCGCCCAATTTTTGCTGGATGGCTGGATTCTGCGGAGCAATCTGCTGAGCCTTTTGCAAAAGCGCTGCAGCAGGAGAAAATTGTTGCTTTTCCATCAAAAGTACTGCCTTCCCGTAAAGCGATTCGAGCGCATCTGCATTTAGTGTTAGCGAGCTTTCGAAAGATTTCATGGCATTCTGTAGCAGCCTTTCTTTTTCATCGGCAGCTGTTTTCGGATCGAAATATTTCTGAGCGTTAATGAGGGCTCTGATTTCGTGCGCTCTAAAATTTGCCTTGCGGGAGAGCGATTTATCGGCATAAGCGAGTCCCAGTTCAGGCGCGCCCATAGTGTAATATAAATGTGCGGCAATGACTTCCTGATCGACTGCTGTATAGTCACGGTTTTTGAAAAATGGATTAAAAATTTTATTGATAATTGATGCTAAGGCAGAAGATTGCGCAGCCTCGAGCGGTTTCCATACATCGCGTTTTCTGTCTTCGCCCATGCCAAATCGTTCAATCAGAGCTTTGTTCAAGTCATTATTTTTCAGATAAATTACAGCAACCGGATCGGCAAAAACCATTTCGTAGCCAGGCGAGTCTTGTAGATATTTATACAGAAATGGTAGAGACTCGATATTGCGGCGCAGCAGAACAACATAATTAAATCCATATTTTTTATCCTCCTCCTCAAATATTTTTGGATCTTGTAACAGTATCTGATAGCGCTGAAAAAATGCTGTCGGAAAAATATCGAGGTCGCGCAAATCAATATAGGTTTTAAAATCGGGCAGCTTCCACAAAAGATAAGACGAAACCAGATAGTCTGAGAAACAGCGGCCCTGAATCTTGTTGGTTTTTATAAATTCGGCAGCCGCAACTGGATTGTGGCTGTTGAGCACCTGCAGACCGAATTCATCTCTTGAATTGCTGATTTTATGGTATTGATTGCTGACTATTCCGACATAAAAAACAAGCAGTATTGCAAGCATTTTAACAGAGAGCAGCATTTCAGGAATTTTGAACCTGCTTAAAAGGTATCTGAATATCCTTTCCAATCCCAACACCATTAGCGGAGCTGCAGCTATTACAAAAAATGGAATGTTGCGATAGGCAGTAAGGCTAAGGTAAAACAGTAAAATGAGCACAAGACTGTAGCCAATACCAAAATTCCAGGGTCCATTATCGGCAACGATTTCTTTTACAGGATTTTTCGACTTATTTTTTCCCTTTTCATTTGTTTCAACAATGGTTTTTTGAGGATTCGAAAAGGCATTTTTTATTAAAAGCAAGGCTGCAGTGAGCATAAAAACGATGTTCAGATAAGCCTCTTTTTGCCAGTATTCCGGATTCGTATAGCTAAATAGTTCGGTTGTATATTGATTTTCGCTGAGCTGTGTAAAAATATTAAATGGATGCGCCCACATTTCGGGGCCTCTTGGATTGACAACCACAACTGCTAAAGCAGCCAGAGATGCCCAGGTCAGATTCAAGGGTTTTTCAACATTTCCCCGCCAGTAATATTCGAGCCAATTACCCGCCAGGAAGGCCATAATCAGCACCATTCCAGTACCGAAACCCTCATGCAGATTTGTCCATAACATTTGCAGCGGAATAAGGGCATAAATCCATTTAGTTTCCCTTTTTTGATACCAAAGCACAAACAGAAAGAGAAAATCGGCCGTAAAAAGGTGACTGATCATTTCGGGTCGTCCTATCAGGCGGAAATCCATGCTTATAAGCGCCAAAATGCCCGTAAAAACCAAAGCAGCCATGTAGCTCGTCCCTTTTGAAATTGCTTGTTTGTCAGCAATTCGGGCACTTGTTTTACCCATCAGCAGCATTAAATCAAATGCGATGAGGCCCTGTAGGACAAAGACCATTTCTACGCCGCCTAAATTTTTTAAGATGGAAATCAGGACTTCAAATAGCCATTTTACATTGATCCAGTTTGTGCCCTCATGCGTATATGAAAAGCTGTCGCTGTAGGTTGGTTGCATGTTGGCAATCATCCAGTCGCCGGTTTTGTACATCCACCAAAGATCGGGTTCGCGAACCGATTTAAGGCAAAGCACAAAGGCAGTTGCCAAAAGCAGGTACCAGCTTATACGGTTCAAAATTTTCATGCCTTAGCCGATTTTTTATTTTTTTGATCAACTATCAAATGCAAATATATTTAAATTTTTTTTTCATTTTCTAATTTGCCTCCAGGATATGATAAATCATTATACCCTAAGTTGAAGGATAGGGGCGAATCGGCTTATTCCCGGGTTAAAACCCAGGTCACCTTACTACCATGAGTAATCTTGAAAAAATTATTGAATTGCATCTGAAGTTTGGTGGTAGTTCGCACTAAAGCCATGCCCAGGTATTCCGTCGCCCTTGCAGATTTTATCTTTTTTGGTACCAAAAAACTTAGTAAATTTGCCTCGTTAATTCTGTCCACTTTGTATCTTTCCTCTTCTAATCTAAATTTCTTTCCTCTTCAAAATGCGCATCATCTTATTTACCGGAAAAGGCGGTGTTGGCAAAACCACATCGGCTGCTGCAACGGCCCTGCGCTGTGCACAGGAGGGATACCGTACACTGGTTGTTTCGACCGATCCGGCACATAGCCTTTCAGATGCTTTAAATACTGAATTGAAACCCGAGCCTGTACAAATTGCCGAAAACCTTTGGGCGCAGGAATTTGATGTATATTATTCTATGAAAAAACATTGGGACAATATGCGCAACCTCATGCTCACGGTTTTTCGCTGGCGAGGCGTAAAAAATATTGTAGCAGAAGAATTGTCGGTATTGCCCGGCATGGAGGAGGCTTCGGCATTTTTGTGGATTGAGCAGTATTACCGCGAAAAAGCCTGGGATGTGCTTATTATCGATTCTGCACCCACCGGCGAAACCCTTACGCTGCTATCTCTACCGCAGGTGATGCAGTCCTGGATTAGTAAGGCCTTGCCCAAGCTGGCCATCAAAACGCTGGGTTCTATTATCCGGAAAACAAGCGGAGTGCCATTAGACAAAGGTTTCGAAGAATTGGACAAGTTATTTGCCAAACTCGAAAATGTGCAGAAAATCATGCTCGACCCCACAGTCTGTTCCATACGTATCGTAGCAAACCCCGAACGCATGGTCATTCAAGAAGCAAAACGAGCTTATACCTACCTGCAATTGTACGGATACAATGTTGATGGTATCATTGTGAACAGAATCCTGCCCGAAGAAATGGGCATAAAAGGTTCTGTTTTCGAAAAATATGTAAAATCGCAAGCCGAATATCTACAGGAAATTGATGAAAGTTTTTCACCACTCCCTATTTTTAAGGTACAACATATGGGCCAGGAAGTTTTTGGCCTGGAGCTTTTAGATAAAATTGGGCGGAATATTTACGGAACACTCGATCCCAAAAAAATCTTTCATCACGAGAGTCCATTTGCTGTTAAAGAGGAAAAAGATCATTATGTAATATCTATGCACCTGCCATTTATTGGTAGTTCCGATTTTAAGCTGAACAAATACGGCGATGAACTGGTCATCAATCTGGGTGGGCGTAGAAAATCGGTTTTTTTGCCACGTTTTGCAAATTATCTCGAATTGGATGGCCATGAATTCAAGGACAATTGGCTACATGTGAGATTAAAGAAGAGTAAAATCTAATTTTTATATTTTGCCTGCCAATTTTTTTTGGTCAAAAATGAAACTTTTTTCTAACCTGTACGTATCAGCTAATTGCGTTTTGGTCTGAATCAAGGCCCTAAAGATTAAAAAAGATCCGATTTATTAACCAAATACAGGATATGACAGCACTTGCACTCAACCTTGTTCTCGATTCGAATCCAAATAATATAGCTGAGGTGGAGCCTTACATTCATCTCATTTTTAAGGAATTGAATTTGGATGAATCGCTGTTTGGAAATATGCTGATTGCACTGACAGAAGCGGTAAGCAATGCCATTATTCATGGTAATAAATGCGATGAAAGCAAGAAGGTAATCATTAATACTTTGTCTTTTGCAGACAAGATATGCTTACGTATTGAAGATGAAGGAAATGGTTTCGACCCACACAACTTACCCGATCCTACTGCACCTGAAAATTTAATGACCCTTGGCGGAAGAGGCGTATTTTTGATGCAACACCTTGCCGACACAGTGAGTTTCTCTGAGAGTGGGCGCGTAGTTCAACTTGAGTTTAATAAAATTTAAAAATATTTTCAAAACATAAAGATTTGGCAGCAATGTCAAATCTTATTTTTTTATGAATGTTGTATGGACAATTTTGAAGGTTTTGATGCGGAAATGTTTGAAGAAGACGGCGATCCGATTGTCTTTCATAGTGAAGAAATAGATTTTGAATTAGCAGAAAAAGAAAAATTAGCCGAATGGATTGAGTCTGCAGCATCGGCCGAAGGGAAAGCTATTTCGGCAGTTAATTTCATTTTTTGTTCCGACGAGTATCTCTATCAAATGAACGTGGATTTTCTGCAGCACGATACTTATACCGATGTAATTACCTTTCCTTATGCTTCAGCAGAGGATGAGTTTATAGAGGGCGACATTTTTATAAGTGTCGAAAGAACAAGGGATAATGCCAAAAAATTTGGAGTAAGTGCCGAGCATGAGCTGCACAGAGTTATGATTCATGGCGTTTTACACCTGATAGGTTACGATGATAAAACAGCAGCCAAGAAGAAAATTATGACAGCAAAAGAAGATGAATATTTGGCAAAGCTGCTATTTGTCTGATAGAGATAAACGCTTCCAACTTAACCTAAATTTAATAATCGAATCGCTAATTACATGCACCTTTATAATTCATCTTTGTAACTTTGCAGTAACTTAATACAACCCAAAAATTTGTTTAACATGCCTATGAGGTTAAAATTATACACAGCACTCCTTTCTTTTGTTCCCTTTCTAAGTCTATACGCTCAATATCCAATTTCTGTAATTGGAACGCCCACTGTATTGGAGAATTTTACGGCCTTTACCGGTTCGGGATTTCAGCCAGTGCCAACGGCAGGACAGCTCGACTCAGATGCTTGGGCAGTTACGGGCTGGACTGATGGTGCTTTAGCCTTTGGAGGTACACGTATTACTGCAAATACTGATTACACAAGAGGAGCTGTAACAGCTGCTGTTACAGCCGGAGGAATGTATAAAAATTCAAATTTTCCTGGCTTTTTAATGTTTCAGCCTGGAGGGTCTGACTTTGCACCGGGATCTATAACCATGCGCATTCAAAATACAACTGGAGCTACCCTAACCAGTTTTGATATCAGCTATCAGCTGCTTTGTAATAACGATCAGGCAAGGTCTAATAATTTTAACTTCTCCTGGTCAGTCAACGGAACAAGCTTTGTCTCTGTACCATCTTTAAATTTTACGTCTACCGATGTAGCCGATGCCCTTGGATTTCAGTCTTCTAACAAAAGTGTAACCGTTTCTGGTGTTTCAATACCAAATAACGGTTTTATCTTTTT
>JBIPOO010000253.1:0-5805 GCA_044379045.1 Saprospira sp. | reverse complement strand
CATCGTAAACAACCAGATAGCATTTCGGAAGAAGGGAAAAATTACAGGGATGGTCACCAGAATCAATCCGGCCAGATAGAGCCTTCTTTTCTTTCCAATTGATAAGGAAATTGCCTGTGGAATGAGTAACAAAGTGAACAACCCAGAATAAAGCGCCGGTGCCTCCAAATAATTGTACCAACCTGTAAATTTAAGCACTCTTGATTGGGCATCTACATCAGCATTGCCCAATAAATCATTAGAAAACAAGCGCGCAATTACTGTAAAGTTATGTTTTGCATCGCCCAAAGCAAAGGGGAATCTGCTGAGTAATTTTTCAAAATTTGCCGAATCGCCTGCCACCCTCGGTGAATGCATCATCTGATCGATAGTACTGAACAGCAGTACTGAGCTCATTAAAACGCCCAATGCTCCCCAGACAGCCATCTGCATATAACTATTGAGCAATTTTTTAGGTCGCCATCCGTACTCGTCAATCAGTCTGAAAGTGCTGTAAACCAAGATAAGCACTGCCCCTAAATAGAGGTAAAATGAAATATCGCAGGCAAGATAAAAAACAGCAATCGTAAAAAGCCAGCAGGAATTTTTCTGAAAAAGTCTTTCAAATCCAAGCAATAATGCTGCGATATAGACGCCCTGTGTAGAAAAAACATACCATCCGCTGCCCACCATCATAAATCCGCAAAAGGCATAGGCCAATCCGCCCACCAATGAACTATGATGCGTAAAAGATAATATTCTGAGGTACTTATAAAAAAGGAAGCCAGCTATAAAAAACTTAAGTACTTCCATCCAGGCAATCCCGTAAGCCAGACTTTTAGGGTCGAACAGGTAAAGGATACACATAAAAGGGTCACCTATACTTAATGGCAACATATTCTGCCCCATTCCCTGATAAAAACTCCATGCAGGTATGCCCTCTTCCCTCAGATAATTGGAGACATTCAGCAGCTGAGGGTAATAATAATTGAGTGTGTCGCTGCCGATGTCCTTAAACAAATAGAGACTATCTCCGAAGAGGTAGCCCCCAAAAAGTATCATCAATAGGACCAATAACAAAGCAGCCATTAGAAAAGCTGATTTGTTAGTTAAACCGGTTTCAAAGAAATCAACTGATAGGGTAGGCTCCTTTTCAATTAAAACATCTTGCTGCTTTACTTCTGTCAGTTTCGGCAAATGTTTGTCATTGTTAGTGTCGGGCATATATTATAGTCTCAGATTTTAGGTCTGCTCCTGAGAGAAGAAAAGTAAGATTCGCTGATTCTAATTTGGGGACACGAAAGTAGTATTTTTTTGAGGAATGGGACAAGAAAGTTGTCGGGAATAAATCTTTCCTCTGCTTTGAATTAATTTTTATTCAATTATTTCGCTGTTTCTGCTTCAAAAAAAGAACTAAGTTTTATATTTGTTACAAATAAAATTTTGAAAAATTGAAAGTAGTCATTTTTGCAGGTGGTCTTGGAACAAGACTGATGGAAGAAACCGAAGCCAGGCCAAAACCAATGGTTGAAATTGGAGGGAAGCCCATATTATGGCATATATTAAAAATATATTCTCATTTCGGATTTAATGATTTTGTCATTTGTCTCGGTTATAAACAGGCTTACATCAAAGAATACTTCCTTAATTATTACCTTCACAATTCAGACATAACTGTAGATCTGGCACAAAATAGTGTTGATGTACATCAGGCGCAGAATGAAAAATTCAAAATAACCCTGGTAGATACAGGTTATCATACCAATACTGCTGGCCGCCTTCAAAGAATTAAAAAATATGTCGAAGGTGAAACATTTATGCTCACTTACGGTGATGGAGTTGCTGATATTGATATCAAACAGCTGCTAAATTATCACAAATCGATGGGCAAGCTTGCAACAATTACTACAATTCAATCGCCAGGAAGATTTGGAAATATTGAATTCAATGAGGACGGAACTGTAAGCAATTTTGTAGAAAAACCCATGGGTGACGGCGTATGGATTAATGGCGGTTTTTTTGTTTTGGAGCCTGGTATTTTCGATTACCTCAAAGAGGACATGACAGATGTACAGTGGGAAAAAAAACCTCTTATAGATATTGTAAACGATGGCGAACTAGCCTTTTATAAGCATCATGGTTTTTGGAAATGCATGGATGCACTCAGAGACAAAATAGAACTCGACAGCCTCTGGGAAAGTGGTAATGCAAAATGGAAGATTTGGTAAACATGGTGGATTTTAACATATACAAAGATAAAAAAGTTTTTCTGACCGGACATACCGGTTTTAAAGGAACCTGGATGCTGCGTTGGCTTAGAATGCTTGGGGCAGAGGTGAAAGGCTATGCCTTGAATCCGTTAAATGATTTTGATCTTTATCATGCGATTAATGCCGACTCTTTTTGCGAGTCGATAATAAATGATATTCGCGATCGAACCTGTCTGATTGAAGAGGTCAGAAAATTTCAACCTGATTTTATCTTCCATATGGCTGCTCAACCATTGGTAAGACTTTCGTATGAGCTACCTGTCGAAACTTTTGAAGTGAATGTTATTGGAACAGCTAATCTGCTGGATGCCCTGAAATTTGTCGACAAACATTGCGTTTGTATCATTGTAACAACCGATAAGGTATATCTTAACAGAGAATGGCAATATCCATACAGAGAAAATGACCGTTTGGGTGGATATGACCCCTATTCTGCAAGCAAGGCAGCCGCAGAACTTTTAGTTTCCTCTTACAGAAACAGCTTTTTCAACCAAAATGATTTTGAAAGCCACAAAAAATCGATATCAACTGCCAGAGCTGGCAATGTAATCGGTGGTGGTGATTGGGCGAAGGATAGAATTATTCCAGATATAGTAAGATCATTGCACCAAAACGAAACTATAAAAATACGAAATCCAAAATCGGTAAGGCCTTGGCAACATGTTTTGGAACCGATTTCCGGTTACCTTCAACTTGCCGCTCAAATGTATACATCTCCTATGAAATATGATGGAGAATGGAATTTTGGTCCTAATATCGGTGATAATTTAACCGTTGAAGAAATTGTACAAAAAGCGATACAAATCTGGGGCAAAGGCAACTACTTTTCCAATTCAGATTTAAGACAACCACATGAGGCAGGTTTACTGAAACTGGATATCAGCAAGGCTCAAAATGAATTGGATTGGCATCCCAAACTAAAAGCCGATGAGGCAATATCATGGACCATAGATTTCTACAAATCTGATAGTCCTTCTGAAATGATTCGCAAACAAATTGAAGCATACCAAACAATCTGATGGAGTATAAAAATTTTAGCAAAGAATTGGAAGACAGTCTGCGTCTCATTGCAGAAAAAAATGTAAAACAGTCCATTGTTCCTGGTGTTGATTATATACCAGTGACGGGTAAGGTACTAGATGCCGATGACCTTCTGCACAGTGTTGATGCCTCGCTGGATGGTTGGCTGACAACCGGAAGATTTGGCCCAAAATTCGAAATGGATTTTGCAAAGTATTTTGGTTCGATAACATCCCTACTCGTAAATTCAGGTTCTTCTGCCAATTTACTGGCATTTTATACGCTTACCTCTCCTAAGCTAGGTAGCAGACAGATACTCCCAGGCGACGAAATCATAACAGTTGCCGCAGGTTTTCCTACCACGGTCAATCCCATGATACAATATGGTTGCGTTCCTGTATTTATCGATGTTGAACTAGGCACATATAATATCATTGCCGATAGAATTGAGTCTGCAATAGGTCCAAAGACCAAAGCAATCATGATTGCGCATGCCCTTGGCAATCCTTTTGATCTGGATGCAGTTATGTACTTAGCAAAAAAATATAACCTTTGGGTAATTGAAGACGACTGCGATTCACTAGGTGCAACTTATAAAGACAAAAAAACAGGCTCTTATGGTGATCTCGCTACAGTGTCATTTTACCCGGCGCATCATATTACCATGGGCGAAGGTGGTGCTGTATTAGTCAATAATCCCGACCTAATTATGATTGCCCGAAGTTTTAGGGACTGGGGAAGAGACTGCTATTGCAAACCTGGCTGTGACAACAGCTGTAAAAAACGTTTCGGATGGCAATTAGGAGACCTACCCTTCGGATATGACCACAAATATACCTATTCGCACATAGGTTTTAACCTCAAAGTGACAGACATGCAGGCAGCCATAGGCCTGAATCAACTCAAAAAAGCGGATACTTTTGTCGCAAAAAGAATTGAAAATCACCGTATACTCAATGAAAAATTAAAAGAATTTGAAGAGCATTTTATACTGCACCGTGCTACAGAAAATACACAACCAAGCTGGTTTGGTAACATGATTACTATCCGCGAAAATAGCCCCCTCGACAGAAATAATCTGGTCAAATTCCTTGAAGATAATAAAATTGGTACAAGGCTGTTTTTTGCAGGTAACCTACTCAAACAACCAGCCTACGCTAATATTGAAAAAAGAGTTGTTGGTGATTTGACAAATACAGACATCATTATGAACAGAAGCTTATGGCTGGGAGTATGGCCAGGTTTGAATGAAAGTCACTATGATTATATGGTGGAAGTTATTAGAAAATTTATTAAAATTCCATAATGGAAAAAAATACCATCATAGCAGCTGATTTGGAAGAGATTATAGCATCTGATTTGCCCTGGGACAATCTTAAAGATAAGACAATCTTGATTACCGGAGCTAATGGACTATTAGCTTCATATCTTACAAAAAGCCTATTACTAAAAGCAAAAAAAAATAATTCAAATAGAATAAATGTGATAGGTTTAGTTAGAAATTTAAAAAAAGCAAAACTAGTATTTAAAGAGTATTTAGATTATCCTTTTTTTAAACTTTTGGATAATTCAATTTTGTCGCCTATAAACATTCCAGATAAGGTAGATTTTATTATTCATGCTGCTAGTCAAGCTAGCCCAAAGTATTACGGTACTGACCCGGTTGGAACTGCAGCCCCGAATACGATTGGCACATACTATTTATTGAAGCTGGCTATTGAGAAAAAGGCAGAAAAGTTTCTATTTTTCAGCACAAGCGAAGTTTATGGTTTTTTTGATGAAAAATCAGAAATCACTGAATCTGACATCGGAAAGGTAGACCCACTCAACATTCGTTCTTGTTATGCCGAAAGTAAAAGAATGGGAGAAAATTTCTGTATACTATTTTCTCAACAGTTTGGCTTAAATGTTTCTATCGTAAGGCCTTTTCATACTTATGGCCCTGGTCTGGAATTCGATGATGGAAGAGTTTTTGCGGATTTTGTAGCTAATATTGTTAAAGGAGAAAATATTAAAATGAATAGTGATGGTTCAGCAATACGCTGTTTTTGTTATATCAAAGATGCCACTCTTGGATTTTTAACAGTTTTATTAAAAGGAATTGATAAAGAAGCTTACAATATCGCTAACCCAATAGAAGAAATTACAATAAAAGAGCTAGCAAATACTCTTGTAACTTTATTTCCGGAACGTAATTTAAAAGCCATTTTTAGTAGCTCTGAAAAAACTGGTTACATAGCGTCAAATTTTAAAAAACTGACCCCAAATATTGATAAAATTAAAGATCTGGGATGGGAACCCAAAACAAGTATAGCCGAAGGCTTTAAAAAAACTATTTTAAGTTACGAACTATAGTAAAATGATAGATACTAAAGAAAATTTCAATTCCGGGAAGCTTGACAAGCAAACATATATCTCTAAAATGTATGAGAATCATCAACTACTTTTTGAATATGTGAAGCTAATAAATTGCACAGACATAAAAAAGATAGAAATTACTGATGAAGGTATTCTATTTACCTCAAGAGAAAACGAG
>JBIPOO010000252.1:0-5806 GCA_044379045.1 Saprospira sp. | reverse complement strand
TTCGCGGGTCAGAAAACGATATTTCATTTCGCCAACAAGGTTTTGAGACAGCATCGTATTTTTATCGGAACCGCAGCATGGAGTAACTTTACAGATAAAGGCATCATCCAGAATGAGGCGTGCCCTATCCATCACATAAGGTTTTGTACACTTATTTTTGGGAAGCTCCATAAAGAAATTGTTGTTTTCGAAACGTAGCTTAGGCTGCTCAGTTTCCCAAACATAGGCGATGTCCTTAGCTGCTGTTATCATCTCTGTAACTTGCCAGTGGGTATTATCGAAATTAAAAGCTGGCATTATTGGTATCCAACTGTCTCTGAGCTCTACAGACATCGTTTTATTGTAAAAAACCGCTTGATGCTCGGCTGATTTGAAATCAAATTCTGCGTTTTCCATCAGTTGCATCATTCTTTTCAATTGCGGGTCGTACTTTACCGGATTCAAAAAACAATCGAAGCCATCGCTAACAGAAAAATGATTGGTACCGGGATAAGTAATTGCTGAAATGCAGGTTATCTGAGCATTTGGTTTAACAAGCAATTTTGTTTTTTCAAACTCAATTGAGGATTGTTCACTAAAAACAAAGTCTTCGCCGTCGACAGTCATTTTAACGGGATACCAGACTTTCCCGTTCAAACTTTTGAACGAAATCTCGCCAGCATCGCTCAGTTCACTTTTCTCACACTGCCAGAAGAGGATAACCGAGACGGTTATCAACAGTGTACTAACAATCAGAATCTTTTTCATAAAATTAGAATTAAAGGGTGGATAATTTAATTCAGATTCTACAGGCGATTCTTCATTTGGATTTTACACTACAAAGTTAAGGTGAAATATCAGCGAATAAAATGACCCTTATCAATTAACATCAATTAAAACAAAAAGTATTTAAACTCAAATTATGCATTAGAGAATCTAATCGCTTCTCGGAGTCACTTCGGGGTTCTATATTGAAAGTCCTTCATAAGTAAGTTTTAATTTATAATGCGAATCAAGGTTAGAAATTTATTAATTCCCTTAAATTACATCTATTTAAAATTTTGATAATATGATATTTAACTTTATTTAACTTATCGAAAACAGGTCACCCTTACAGGGCTTAAAACTGCTTTTGCCTCTTTTTTCTAAGAACAAATTGCTCCGATGGAGGAAAAATGGCTCCGTTATGAGTCGAATGTTCTTAGATAAAATTAGATTTAATTAGAAAAAAGCCCCGTAGGGGTGACATGTAGTTATTTTACAGCATTTTACAATAAATGTTATCTATCTTTCAACCCTTGATTTGCATTTATAATTCGAATTAAAACGGCAAGTCATTATCTAAGGGCAGGTCTCTGAGTTCGTCAAAACAATCCTTGAAAGCCCAAGGCAAATCGGAAAAATAAATATTTTTTGTTTTGATGGCAGCCTCAAGAAATCGCTTGTTATACAGAAAATATGAAGCTGTGGAAACACTTGATAATTTACCTGATTCTAACAACATGATTACAAAATCTACATCTTTCTTAGCATGAATAGGAAGATTATAAAAGCCAATTGAACTTCCCCTACTTTCTTCAATCAGTTTTGTAAAAAGCGTTTCTTTTTCCTCATCTGACCATTCCATATCAATAAATCCGTTATCGGGATGATAATCTGTATAATCATATTTCTCTAATAGGAAAAAATATTCCTTTGTAAGCTCATCTACTGAGATAAAGTTTCCTATGCTATTTCTCAAATAAAAGGGCAACTCCTCTTCAACTAAATTTTCTTTTTCCATTATAATAGCCTCTATTTGAAAAATCTTTCCATTTTTTTCGATAATTGTAAAAACAGCATTCTTGGGTATAACTTCATCATCTTGATTAAAAGGATCATAAGTTCTTTGAATATTATACCAATAAAACTCGGGGAAATTGGGGAACTTTTCGCGAAATAACGCTTCGTTCAGTTCATATTTTACACTTTCTATAATTGGAATCCAGCTTGGTAATTTAATCCATTCTCCGCTTAGGTCCCTGTAATCTCTTTCCCATAAATAAACTGAAGCTTTCCCATCCCTGAAGCCATGAGCCACTGCAAAAATAGGTGGAATTACAATGTTAAAATTTCTGTCCATATATCCCCAGCGACCATTCATTTCAAAGGCAATCATATCGTCACGAAGATCACCGCAATTTGTAAAGCACATTGGTGTTAAAATCTCACCACTTATTGAGATCCAACCACTACCAAGAAAAAATGCATTTAATTCAGGGTAATAATGAAATTTGTTATAAAAAGGGCTGATTCTGTGTTCTAATTCTTTATAAAATCTCAGATTTTTATCAAATTTTAAAATATTACTTTTATTATCTTTTGACAAGGCAAAGACATCTGGTTCCATAAAAATAATTTCCTCAGCTGGCATGTTTATTTTTATACCGTCTCTATCATAAATGCAGCTTACATCGAAGGCGCCCTCACTTAAAATATAAAAATTTTCAATTTTTTTCTCAGATGGTAACACCAATCCATAGTGATACAGGGCATTATTATTTTCATCAAAAAAATTCACAAATTCACTGTAGGCATCATAAAACTCATTTAACAATGGCCTTAAATCTACTTCAGCAGAAGTTAAACCATAATCAAAATTGCCAATTTCTTCGGTATACAAATTCAATGAATACTTATGAAAATGATTATTTAAAATTTGTACAATGATATTATCTGTTAATTCAATTGTTTTAAAACTAGCAGTGTACCTTTTATTGATATCATAATTTATATTTTTCCGGGGTAAGATTCCTCCAAATTCATATGACAAGAATAGGGTTTCTATCCTCGAATCATATCTCAAACTATGCGGTATTGCTGAAACATCAATGAGGTTTATTTTGGCTAGTTCATAAAACAGCTTTACCATAGTTTCCTCAAAATCTTTCATATAGCCTCTTGTAAACCAATTGTTTACTTCGTAAAAATTGACATTTTCATGATTCTTCCCTTTTGTACACTCCTCAATAACCTGATGAAGCTTAAGCTCCTCTCTACTTGTATAAAATAGACATCTACCTGTAAATGCCAAAAAATGATAATAATGAAATGGGTATGGTGGATAAATATTTATATTTTCTATTTCTTTTTCATAGACATTCCAAAAGCACTCAAAGTCTTGTCTGTCAGAAAACAGTTTTTCCATTTTCTGAGAAACAGCTTCATATTCATCATTTACTTTTGTAAAAATGACATGTTTGTAAAGCAATTCTTTAATATTTTTATTTGTCTTATCGAATGTATCTCCCGGAATAGTAGTTCCATGCTTAACCAAATCAGGATAAAGTGCAAATATTACCTCAATTTCAGGCAGATTATACAAGCCATAAAATTGCAGTAAATTGAGCAGATTCATTGGTAATGTTTTGGGCAAGCCGATAAAGGTATCCCAAATGAAGAAATAACGTTTATTGTCTATTGGATGAACAAATGAAAATAAAGGATTTGCCATATAGTTTTTTTTAAAAAAATATACTTTAATCAATTCTTAGGGAACTAATTAAAATCTAATGTAGGCTACACAAGATAAAAACCCGCACAAAGCGGGTTTTTAACAATAAACTCATCTATGAAAACAAAAAAATTATTTAGTTGGAACTCTTCTTGAGATGAAGCTTGCACCAATATATTCTCTGTTCATGAGTGCGATATTCTCCAGGCTGATTCCTTTAGGACATTCAGCTTCGCAGGCACCTATGTTGGAACAAAGGCCAAAACCTTCTTTATCCATTACAGAAATCATATTCAGTACGCGTTGCTTCGATTCGGGGCGACCTTGTGGCAACAGTGCTAACTGTGAAACTTTTGCAGAGGTAAACAACATTGCAGATGCATTTGGGCAAGCCGCAACACAGGCACCACAACCGATACAGGTAGCCGCTTCGAAAGCACGTTTGGCAGTATTCAATTCTATTGGAATTGCATTGCCATCGGGTACACCACCGGTGTTTACAGATACATATCCACCTGCCTGAATGATGTGATCGAATGCCGAGCGGTCGACAACCAAATCTTTGATGATCGGGAATGCCTTGGCACGGTAAGGTTCTATCCAGATGGTATCGCCATCGTTGAAATGACGCATGTGCAACTGACAGGTAGTTGTTCCTTGCATAGGGCCATGCGGACGGCCATTGATAACCAAACTGCATGATCCGCAGATACCTTCGCGGCAATCGTGTTCGAAAGCCACAGGTTGTTTTTTCTGTTGATTCAGTTGCTCATTCAATACATCCAGCATTTCGAGAAATGACATGTGTGTATTGATTCTTACTTTATGCGATTCGAATTTGCCGCTTTTCTTGGGCCCTTCCTGTCTCCAGACTTGCAGGGTCAGGTTAATTTCTTCGTGAGCCATATTATAATTATTTTAAAAGTTATTAAAGGAATTTATCGTGTCAAGTAGCAGGTAGCAAGTTTCAGGAATCTTATCTTGATAGCTGATACTTTTTAATTGATACTATTTGTAGTTACGCAATGCAATTTTAATATTTTCATAAACCAAGTCCTCTTTGTGAAGAATCGGATTACCATCCATGCCTTGATACTCCCAGGCAGCAACATATCCATATTTTTCATCGTCGCGCTTGGTTTCACCACCTTCTTCCTGGTATTCCTCTCGGAAGTGTCCACCACAGGATTCGTTGCGGTTTAAGGCATCGACAATCATTAATTCTCCTAATTCTAAAAAGTCTGCAACGCGCAAGGCTTTTTCGAGTTCAGGATTGAATTCATCGGCGGTACCGGGTACATTTACATTTGTCCAGAATTCATTGCGCAATTTTTTGATTAAATCGCGAGCTTTGAGTAGTCCGGCTTCATTGCGGGCCATTCCACAGTATTCCCACATGATTTTCACACCAAGTTCGCGGTGGAAAGATTCAACCGAACGATTACCTTTTATACTAAGCAGTTTATTAATACGGGCTGTAACATCATTTTCTGCAGCAGCAAATTCAGGTGCATTGGTATCAATTTTAGGGGTACTAATTTCGTGGGCGAGGAAAGTACCGATCGTGTAAGGCAATACAAAATAGCCATCGGCCAGACCCTGCATCAGTGCAGATGCACCAAGGCGATTAGCACCATGATCTGAGAAGTTCGACTCACCTGTTGCAAAAAGTCCTGGTATACTAGTTTCCAGATTATAATCCACCCAAAGTCCACCCATAGTGTAGTGAATAGCCGGGTAGATGCGCATAGGTGTTACATATGGATCTTCACCTGTTATTTTCTCATACATTTCGAAAAGGTTGCCGTATTTGTTTTTCACAACTTCGCGTCCCCAGGCCATAATTTCCGCATCACTTGCATTTTCCTTGCCTTTAGAGGTAGCTACCGATTTACCATAGCGTTTCATATTGGAAGAAAAATCGAGATAAACTGCAAGTCCGCTTGAACCAACACCATGCCCTAGATCGCAAATATTTTTTGCGGCGCGTGAGGCTACGTCGCGTGGGACAAGATTTCCGAATGCAGGATAAATTCTTTCGAGGTAATAATCACGACGGTCTTCTGCTAAATTCTCAGGTTTCAATTTGCCTGTTTTAATAGCTTCTACATCTTCCATATGCTTTGGTACCCAAACACGGCCGTCGTTACGAAGCGATTCCGACATCAGCGTGAGTTTCGACTGATAGTCACCCGAAACCGGAATACAGGTAGGGTGAATCTGACAGAAACAAGGATTGGCGAAGTAGGCACCACGACGGTGTACCTGCCATGCAGCCGATACATTTGAACCCATTGCATTGGTAGAAAGATAATAAACATTGCCATAACCACC
>JBIPOO010000251.1:0-5848 GCA_044379045.1 Saprospira sp. | reverse complement strand
AAAATAAAGCCCGTCTTCTACAGAATCATCAACATAAATCAACTCGGTAATACTAGCCATTGTTCTTGGATTTTCGGGATAATTCCAAAAAATATGGTGCCCTTCGAGTTTTCCGCCATCCTCTTCCCTATCTACCGAAGGGGTATCAATCATAAGATGTTCAATTCCAGCAGCGACTATGAGACGCATCGCATCTGGATGAATGTATGGTGGATTTGTATTGCTGTATTGTCTGTTTTTTTTATCTAAATTATTGGGCAGCGTCCTAATGATCAAAACTTTTACATCTTTCAATAAAAAAAGCTGTTTCGAAATCTGATCGGGCATAATTACCAAATCACCCAACTCGTTTTCCTGAGGATAAAAAGAGCAAAGCTGTGTCGCTAAATTTAAGAATGGTATGCATTCATTCACATAGTAATCCTCTTTGGAAATATGTCCAACACATTCGGTATGTGTGCCATGACCATGTGGATTGAAATATATGTCTTTGAAATTGACAGCTCCACCCAATTTTACAGAACCTGTAAATTTTTCAGTCATTACAGGTTCAAATCTGGGAAAATCGCAATACCAGGCTGTTAGATTGCCGGCACCAGACTCTAAAGTGATACTGATATCAATTGAGTTAGATAAATCTATACTGTAATTTTTGTCGCCTTGAGAGAAAGAAGCATTCATAAAAAACTGTTTTAATTGCACAAAATTAACATTTTTTCGAGGCAATTAAAAATCATATATAGCAGAAGCTTTTCCCCCTAATCGCCGGATTTTAAAGTTATAAATAAATCCCTAGGACATTCGATATTATGTTCGATTGTCGTCATCTCCTATTGGCTCTAAACCTAAAATATTCTTAGAATTAAGTGCGCTTACTACTTTTTTACCTGTTTTTGATTCCAGTTCTTTCAGCGCAACCTTGGCAACATTTCCTCCCTGTTTAGCAACTTCCTTGCTTTCCTCAAAGGATTTTGGATCGGTTGCCTGAGAAATATCTTTTGTAGATGCTTCTGCAAGCATATTGAGAATCAATTCAGTATTCGTCATATTATCTCTTAGATTTTCTTTTTTCAACCCTTTTAGAATTTTATATTCCTTAGTCGTTTTTTCAGACCAGGCTTTAGTTATGATATCAGTCAATATGGCAAATTCTTTACCTTCTTTAATTCCAATTTTTTTCCACTCATCGGTAAGTTCTTTTCTGATTTCAATACTTTTCAAACGCTGGTTTATCCAATTTTCTGAATATCCCAATTGCAAATATTGTTCAAGTGCTCTATCGATACTAAGTTCAGGATCCTGCATTTCATCAAGACGCTCAGCAGCTACCTTTGCCAACCACAGTTTAAATGGTTCTGCTTTTGGAGATGGAATGGATTGAATAAGTCGGAAAAGTTGTTCTGTATCAGCTACATCTGTCAAATAATTCTTGCCATCTGAAGACTTCATTTTGAGTTGACTACAATTTGTAGCCAACTGACTGCCTTCAGCTTTTAGTCTGGTTTTAAGTACGCTCCAGTATTTCCTGGGGTTTGGACTTTCGGTCAAAACAGCAATTACATCAACAATAGAGATGTACCATTTTTCATTTTCTTCATCCCAATGGCTACGAACTTGTTTTTCCTCAAATAGCTTTACTTCGTTTTGCTTTGTCATTTTTTAATTTATTAAAGTTATGATTACTCCAAAGTTACATAATTTAAAGCAAAAAAGCAAGTGAAATTTGACGTCTACTCTTATGAAACTTTAGATTTGAGTAATTAAAACACATAAAAAAAACTTCAGACTTAAAAATATTTTCAAGTCTGAAGTCTAAAGTAATCTTTCTTCTATTAACTATTTCAAAAACAACAACTCTCTGTACTTAGCAACCGGCCATTCCGAATCATCGACCAAATCTTCCAATTCTTCGGCATGTTCGCGAATTTGCTCCATCACAGGTTTTACCTTATCGTTGTAAGCAAAAGCTTTTTCTTTCGAGCCCAGTTCGTTTGCTGCAGCTCTTTCATCGCGCATTTTATTGATCAGCGACTTAAGTGCATTGATATGTGTAGCAAGTTGCTTTACCATCTCTAATTGAGCGGCATAAGACTCCTCATCGAGACCCAAATCCTGAAGTGTAAGAACATTGTTTGCCAATTCTGTCTGGTAACGGACAGAGGCAGGTATGATTTGATTGAGACAAATTTCAGCTAGAATTCTTGATTCGATTTGTATTTGAAGAGAATAACTCTCGAGTTTTACATCGTAGTGTGCATGTAATTCTTCTGCCGAAAGCACACCACTTTCCGTAAAGAGCAACTCTGATTTTTCTTCAACAAAGGCGGCGAGGGCTTCTGGTGTTGTCTGAAAATTATTAAGTCCACGGCTTTTTGCCTCAATTTTCCAGGCATTGCTGTAATTGTCACCTTCGAAACGTACCTTTCTGTTTTCGGTAATGTATCTTTTTAGGATAGTTTCAACAGCGGCTTTTTTATCTTTTCCTGAATCAATTAAAGCATTTACCTCTTTGTAAAAATCATTCAGCTGTTTGCCCATGATCATATTCATTACGGTCATCGGGCCGGCACAGTTTGAGGAGGAACCAACCATACGAATTTCGAACTTGTTGCCGGTAAATGCAAATGGTGATGTTCTGTTACGGTCGGTATTGTCCTTCTCCAGATCAGGCACCATATTGGTCAGATGATAGGCTTCTTTTGCGGTATTTCCTGCATTTGAGTCTGAAGCAAAAGCCTCAATGGTACGGGTCATTGCATCGCCTATGAATACAGACATGATAGCTGGTGGAGCTTCATTTGCACCCAGACGATGGTCGTTGTTTGCAGAGGTTATGCTTGCTCTCAACAAATCACCATAATTGTGCACTGCTTGGATAGTATTCACAAAAAAGGTTAAGAAAAGTAAATTATTCGATGGGTCTGAGCCGGGTGAAAGCAGATTAACCCCGGTATTGGTTGCAAGCGACCAGTTGTTGTGCTTACCCGAACCATTGACACCTGCAAAGGGTTTTTCATGCAATAGAACAGCAAGTTTATGACGGCGCGCAACTCTATCCATTAGGTCCATCAGCAATTGATTGTGGTCGACAGCTACGTTTAATTCTTCGTACTGAGGCGCAAGCTCATACTGTGATGGAGCAACCTCATTGTGACGCGTACGAACAGGAATACCCAACTTATGACATTCAACTTCCAGGTCGCGCATGTAAGCATAGACACGCTCGGGGATGGATCCAAAATAGTGGTCCTCCATCTGCTGGCCTTTGGGTGCACGTCGTCCTAAAACAGTTCTTCCTGTAAACTGAAGATCTGGGCGTGCATTGAAAAGTGCTTCATCAATCAGAAAATATTCTTGTTCCCAACCAAGCGTTGCATAAACCTTGTTAATATTCTCATCGAAAAGCTGACAAACTTTTACTGCTGCATTTTCGAGATAACTAACCGATTTGAGCAATGGCAATTTGTAATCGAGTGATTGACCGCCGTAGGTTACAAAAATTGTAGGAATGCAAAGCGTTTTTTCATTTTCAACTTCCAGCACAAAGGCAGGTGAGGTAGGATCCCAGGCAGTGTATCCACGTGCTTCGAAAGTGGTGCGTAAGCCGCCGCCAGGAAAAGAAGATCCATCGGGCTCCTGTTGAACCAAAGCTTCTCCGCTGAATTTTTCAATTGGGCTTCCATCATCATCCAAAGTAAAAAATGAATCGTGTTTTTCTGCTGTACGTCCTGTGAGCGGTTGAAACCAGTGCGCATAATGCGTTACACCCATCGAAATTGCCCAATTGCGCATGGCATCTGCTATATGATCTGCCAAATCACGGTCGAGGCTTTTTCCGGAGTCGATTGTTTTTACAAATTGCTTGTATAATTTTGCCGAAAGGTACTGCTGCATTACTTTTCTGGTAAAAACATGGCTTCCGAAATATTCTGAAATACGTGTGCTAGGCGTATTCACTACTTTTTTGTCGCGGTACAGAATGGTATCTAAGGCATTAAAACGCAATGATTTGCTCATGACTGGCAGATTATTATGGTTATTATTAGATTAAATATGTATGAATTTGAAAATCAAAGTATTAAAAAAAGGCAATTTTTAACCTCTCCTAACAAAGCGCAAAGGTAATTTTTTTGATACTAAAGCGAAAAGAAAAAGCAGATAAAGTTAACAAGATTTGTCAGATAGGATCAGGCACTAAATCTAACTCTTGAAAACTATTCAATTCATAATCGAGCCTGGCGCAGAAATTACTGATTCCATTGCTCAGCATAATATAAGGAACCTGCAAAGGCAAATTATAGGTAGCAGCCTGAAAAAAAACAGCATCGTTCAGCATAACTGAGGGGGCTTTGCACTCAACAATCATGTAGGGTTTGAATTGGCTGTCATAGAGCAAGATATCACAGCGTTTTTGCAGCTCATTCACTTTGAGACCTACTTCCACAGCGATTTTACCCAATGGGTATTTTTTGTTAGAAATCAAGTATTGCAGCAGCAATTGTCTCACCAACTCCTCGGGCTGTAGTATTAAATATTTATTTCTGATGGGGTCGAAAACTAAAGTATTTGCACCCTCTTTTTTAATTTTGAGCGAAGATTGATACTGCAAAAGTTCTAAATCAATACTTGACATAAAAATAAAATTTAGGTGAAAATTTAAAGATTGAAATTTTAAAGATCAATTTAACTAATTTTGCAAATCAGAGAACGCTGCAAAATAATCAAAACTTTCAAAAAGATGCTCAAAAGGTACTTTTACGTTAAATTATATCCGATTCTATACCTCAGCTTTAAGCCGCTTATTGCATTTTTTTCAATTGCGCTGCTCCTTTTGGTATTCGGTGTATATTTTGGTTTTTTCAGAGCGCCTTTTCTCTCATCCAGCGCCGAAGAAGCCGTCCCGGCAAACAGCAGTTTCATCATAAAAGTCAAAAATCCAAGCGAATTCAACAGCAATCTGCTTGCAGTTCCTTATCTCGACAATTTGAACTCCATAGATGCATTTAAAGTTTGGCAAAATGAATTTAATACGCTTGAAAGTTTCATTCAAAAAGCAAATTTTTCTAAAAAGAATGCCTATGCCTTATTATCCTGCCTTTCTTTGAATGGCAATGATTTTGTTTGGACGCATATCATACCAATCTCAGGATTTAATATTAAAGACTTTGCAAAGGCAAATAATCTTACATTGACAAATCGTAGTAATTTTTTAAAAAGCGAGTTATATGAATACAGACATCCATCACAGGGCAATTGGGTATTCGCATATAGCAGAGGCCTTCTCATTGCAGGCAGACAGCTTAGCTTTATTGAGGCTTCATTGGCATCACTTAATAATACAGGCAATAATCTTCCCTTCGATCGTCGCTTTGGCAGAATAGAAAACAGCAATGCGAAGATTGCTCTTTATGCGAACCTTGAGCTTTTACCTATGTTTCTCTCCATTTTCGGTTCGGAAACATCGCTGTCGGCAGAACCTGTTTTCAAAGATTTGTCCTGGTCGGGCGGCGAACTGAAATTAGAAAAAGGAAATCTCGTTTTGGGCGGTAAATTGACAACAAAAACAGGAAATTTTTGGAATTGGCTTTCGGGACAATATCAGAAAAATGAGGCAGGGTTTGCCGGGCTTATCCCTGAGAATTTCGCTTATGTTAGATACCTCAATCTCTCAAATTATAAAAATTCAAAACTTGAATTAAATCCTGACTTCAAAAAATACGTACAACCCTGGTTGTCGAATGAAAGTATTTTTATGATTACAGAGCCAAGCGACAACAGCTTTGCATCTGATAAATTCTATATTCTGAAGAGCAAAGATAGCCTTCTGAGTAAAAAAATGATCAATCAG
>JBIPOO010000054.1:0-19302 GCA_044379045.1 Saprospira sp. | reverse complement strand
CAGTACCGTAGATGTGCGCTGTACAGGCGATGAAAACGGTAGCATCATTGTGAACGGCAGCGGTGGCACAAGCAACCTCGGCGCTTATGAATACAGCATCGATTCTATCAACTGGCAGACAGGCGATTTGTTCCCGGGTCTTGGTGTTGACAGCTTCCGTGTCTTTGTGCGCGATGCAAACGGTTGTGTGACAGAAGAAAGCGCAGTAATTGAAGCGGCAGAGCCATTCTTCATCACCTTCTTCAGTCCGCAGGATACTACGATTGAATATGGCGATACAATCAGCCTCAGCGTAACACTGAATGATAACAGCGGTACAACTTTCAGCTGGACAGATGTAAATGCAGGAATTGTCATAGATACAACTAATTTCACTGTAAGCGTATCACCTGCAAACGAAATGGTTTATGAATTCAGCGCGACAAGTCCATTGGGCTGTCAGGTAGACACAACTGTTATTATATCAGTCACTAAGCCTAGACCTGCAGCGGCGCCTGGAGGCTTTACACCAAACGGCGATGGCACTAACGATGTGTTCTTTATTCAAGGTGACAATCGATTGAAATCTGTAAATGTCTTCCGAGTCTATGACCGTTGGGGAGAATGTGTCTTTATTGCCGAAAATGTTGCACCAAACGACCCTGCAAGTGGTTGGGATGGCAGCTTCAAAGGCGAGAAGATAAATTCTGGCACCTATAGCTGGTACGCAGAGGTTGAATACATAGATGGATTTAAGGAGATTATTAGGGGAGATATTACCTTACTGAGATAAAAGGGTGAAAGATTATTAGAATTTGTCTCGTTCTACAAACGAGATGAAAATGAGATAATTTGAAAATGAGATGATTTTTCCAAAAGGCTAAAGCCTTAGAGAAATAACAATACCAAGGTAGCGCGGTATTTTAATGCCGCGTTAGATGAAAGATTAAAATAATAGAAGAGTAAAGATGGTAATTTGTAGGAGGCACACAGGTTAAATATTTATAATTTAAGGGCTTTATCATTGAACAAATTGCTTAAATATTACTTTTTTTTAATTTTTTAAACAAAAAAAATGCAACAGTAACACAAATACAACATTTTTATCGTTATTATTGCATGACTAAATCAAAAGGTAAATTCATTCAGAAATCAATACCAATCTAATGAAGTTGTTTACTAAACATTTTTTTGTGGGACTCTGCGTCTCAGTCTCTTTGACGGGCATTAACAATTTAAAGGCTCAAGATCAGCGTTATTCACAGTATTATACTGCCCCTGCAAGGGTTAACCCTGCTTTGGCTGGTGTTTTTGACGGAGCTTTTCGTTTGGGTATGAATTACCGTACGCAATGGGGCGCCAATATGAACAAAGGTTATAATTCTGCATCATTTACTGCTGATGGAAGATCCGGAGTTTTTACAGATGACTATATTGGTTATGGTTTCAATGCCATGTACGATGTTGCAGGTGTTGGCGGATATTCAATCTCTGAAGTAGGTTTTGATGTAAACTATCAGAAAAAACTTTATCAGGGAAGAGGATATGCTGGAAAACAATACAAACATTTCTTGATTGCTGGTGCTCACGCCGGTTTAGGTCAGAGAAGGGTTAATTGGGATAGACTGACATATTCTGAACAATATGATCCAGATGCATCCTCAAGCGGTTATTACAACTATAATCTCCAAAGTGGAGAAAATGAAGATTCCAGAAGAGGTGCTCGCCTTTATCCAGAATTTCACGCAGGTTTGATGTGGTGGGGGACTTTTGGTAATCGTCGCTCAGCTTATGCAGGTGCAAGTATTTATCATCTAAATAGACCTGATATTTCAATGTTTTGGAGACCACCAGTAGATACATCTGGCAACAGCTTCGGAACTCCTATTGAAAAACTTCCTATGCGTTACACCATTCATGGTGGTGGAGAGATTCAGGTAGGAGGAAAAAACAGTTCACTCAGTTTATTACCTGGTGCTGTGTTTATGTTTCAAGGTCCTTCTACTGAACTCAATTTTGGTTTAATGGCTAAATATCAGGCGCCTAAATATGATGATTTTGGAATCAAATTCGGTCTTTGGACTCGTATAGCAAATCAATTTGTTAGCCTTGATGCTGCAACCATGGGAATTGATGCTTTGGTTGTTCACTTAGGTTTGGATTTCAATGAATTTCAATTTGGGTTCAGTTATGATGCCACGCTCTCAAAACTAATGGCCATTAACAACACAAGAGGAAGTTTTGAATTTTCATTGTTCTATGTATTCCCTGGTGATACCAAACGTAAAATGGGATGCCCCTCTTTTAATTAAAAAATTTAAATTACAATAATATAGCCTGAAGCTTTATGCCTCAGGCTATTTTTCTTGTTAAATCTATGGTAAATATTAGAATTGGTGAAAAAGGAGATCTGCCTGATCTTTTGTTGCTGGTAAAAGAGTTGGCTATTTATGAAAATGCAGAAAATGAAGTTGAAACAACGCTGGAATCTATGGAGGCGGATGCTTTTGGAGGGCAAAAACTTTTTAATTTTTTAGTTGCAGAGGTCGAAAATGAAATTCTTGCTACCGCCGTTTACTTTTACACTTATTCAACCTGGAAAGGTAAAACCTTATACCTTGAGGATATTGTTGTGAATCAACAGCATCGAAGAAAAGGCATTGGCACTTTACTTTTTAATCATTTGCTTTTTATCGCTAAAAATGAAAGCGTAAAAAGGATGAGTTGGCAGGTTTTAAATTGGAATGAACCGGCAATTGAGTTTTACAAAAAAATTGATACCATATTTGATTCTGAATGGATAAATTGTAAATTAACTTTTGATCAATTGCAAAATAAACGCTGAAATGAATTTTAGATTTTTTTCTTTTTTCTTTTTTTTATTACTTTCAACAATCACAAAAGCACAAATTCTTCATGCCGATGGTTTTGGAAGACCTGTTGATTCAACTCATCACTTTAAAGGTGCGCTCGATGCCGGAATGAGTATCAATAAACAAAATAGTGTAATTGTTTCTTTCGATGCGAAGGGTGATTTATCATATTGGCATTTAAATAACGTACTCATTTGTACCAATGCATACGCACTTTTTAGTACTGGAAGTAAAAGCCTAATTAATGGAGGTTTCTCTCATCTGAGATACAGGATGCATATTCATAAAAAATTACAACCTGAATTTTTTGCGCAATACCAGTTAGATAATATCAGAGGGATGAAAGAAAGACTTTTAGCTGGTTCAAATTTGAGATATAAAATAGTTGAAAATAAAAATGCTGCAATATTTGCATCTCTTGGAGCTATGTATGAATTTGAAAAATGGGATTATAGTGGTATTAGACCTGATGCAACTCCAAAACCGGATACAATTAGGAATCACTTCATAAAACTTAATTCTTACGTTTCGTATCGTCAAAAGTTTAATGAAAATGTAAATATGAATCTCATATTCTACTTTCAGAGTAGACCCGACAGTTATTTTATAGTTCCCCGAGTATCGGCAGAGGCCCATTTTAACTTCAAAGTAAGTAAGCATATTGCCTTAGTACTACATGCAAATATTTTCTATGATGCGGCACCACCTGTTCCAATTTATAAACTTTATTATACTTTTATAAACCGATTTGTTGTTACATTTTAAGCTTTGCACATAAAATAGAAGCGGCAATACCAGCGTTGAGCGATTCTGCTTTTCCAAATTTGGGTATGCTTATTGCAATATTAGGTAGTGCCAAAATTTTTTCTGAAAGCCCCCTGCCTTCATTGCCTATCATCAGGAATAATTCGCCAGGGTATTTTAAATCAAAAGCATTTTTACCGTTTAATACGGCAGCATAACATGGAATTTTAGCGTACGCAATTAGTAAATTTTCCAAATTTATATAATGGACATTTACGCGTAAAAAACTACCCATACTTGCCTGAAGAACCTTTGGATTTGTTAGCTCAACTGTATCTTCTGAGCAGTATATATTCTCAAGCCCGAACCAATCTGCTGTTCTGATAATTGTTCCAAAATTACCGGGATCTTGTATGCTTTCTAAAATTATATTTTGCCTATTATAAGGATCTGAAATGGCTAAATCTAATTTATTAAGCACAAAAAGTACAGGACTAGGCGTTTTAAGTGTTGAAATTCTTTCCATATCCTTTTCACTGCAGCTATGAAATTGAATTTTTAAATTTGTCAACTGTACCCTGTTTGATTCAATCCAATTTTCAAGTGCGTATAAGGACAATATTTTATATTTTTGCTGTTGTAAAAGTTCGGCTGCAATTTTTTCGCCTTCAACTATAAAATGACCGGTTTCATCCCTGAATTTTTTTTGATGAAGTGAACCAAGATATTTAATTTGATTTTTCGAAAGTGACATATTGTGATGGAATTTTTGTAAAATTACAACCGAATATAAATTATTAACATAAATAAGATCCAATTTTATCAAAGGATGCGTTTTTTTATAATTATCATCAACTGTATTTTTTTAATGTTCGTGCTTTCTGCATGTAACAGTCCAAAGCTGTTTCTAAAATCACATTCAGATTTAAACAATAAGCGAAAAAAGGTTTATGATGAACATCTGCTTGTAAAAAACAGCATACTTATCAACAAAGCAAAACTTAATTCCAAAAAAAATAATCCAATAGTCTGCGCCGACTCGGTTTTGATTTACCCACAAAATTATTTTTTGGAAAGCGATCTGTCAAGTAATTTATACTATGATATGTATGCTATGCTTAGACAAAAACCTAATCGTACTTTTTTACTAAGCAGGCCTAATCTCTATATCTATAATCTGTCTGATACCATGAAGGTAAAATACAGATATGATAAAAAATTCAGTTGGGAAAGGGCAACGGGCGATTGGGTAAAAGGTGGTATAAAAGCTGATACCATTACTAAAATTAGAAATAAATATAAACCTCAAAAGTTTAGAAAATTTTTAATGAAAAAGATAGGGGAACCCCCGGTTATTTTTGATGCAACTAAAGCAGAACAAACTGCCAGGTCTATGCAGAATTATTTGATTCAGAAAGGATTTCTAGATGCAAAGGTTGGTTATAAAGTAAATTTTAAAAATTACAGAGCTTATGTAACTTATCACTATTCAACCGAAAAGCCAATCATTATAGATACCGTTGTTTTTCAATCTGAAGATCCTACAATAGCATCAATTATGAATGAGCTTGCACCAGAATCTGATCTGAAAAAAGGTGAACCAATGGACAAAACCGATTTTCAATTGGAAAAAACCAGGCTTACTTCAGAGATTAGGAATCGTGGATTTTACAATTTTAACTGGAATTATATCAATTTTTTTGCTGATACAACGAATGCTTCAAAGGTAGATGTTGTCGAATACAAAGGTCTCTTTGGAAAGCAAAAGTCCAAGTTAATGGGCGAACAGGGAGAAAAAAGAGTACAAATTTATGTCAGCGTAAATTCTCCCTCCGATACTGTAAAATCACATACGCAATACAGTATCAAAAATGTATATATAGTCCTTGACGAACCTAAAATTGAATTACATAAATATAGCCGTAAATATGAGATGGATTCCAGTTTTATTACGCTGAGACCACCCAGAAAAAAAGTTGAAATATCTCATTTGTACAAATCAAATTTCCAGCAATATGGAAAAAAAATAAGTTTAAATATCTATGCTAATGGAGATATGGATATTTTTAGTGAAATCAAAAACGAATTAGGTCGAGATGTACTTTTGATTTCAGGAGCTAAACATCCCTACTGGTTTTCCATGAAAAAAATCAAAAATGGATCAGCTTCCTTTGCTCAGGGTAGTATGGAACAAAAAACGCTAAACAGTTTGCAATTGAATTTTGAAACTGATAAAAATAAAGCTTTTGTAAAATCATCTGTAAATTATAAATTCAAAGTTATTAATCCAGTAGACTCAGTCAAGTACCTGGTAGAGTTGAGCCCATATAAAAGGCGCTTTATTAGAAACAGCTACAAAACTTTTTCTGAAATTGACCCTGAAGATATACCCATACAGATTGTTTTGAGAAAATCTGCAAAATCACTGGAATCAGATTCTTTGAAAAAAATAAAAGATCTAACAAAAAAGAAAAAAGAGAACTTTATCATCAAAGATAATGTAATCAGTCGTTTTGTTGAAATCAAATCGGGTTCTCTTTATACCTACAATGCGGGAAGTGAAACGGTTAAAAACTTGTCAGAGCTAGAGATATTCAGGTTTCCAAGGGTTGAATATATACCCTCCAAATTGGGAACAAAAAATGAACTTGATGCATATGTATACATGCAAAAAGCAAAGAAAAAGTCCTTTGGTGTTGATCTTGATTTAAACTCTATGACAAATTCTTCCAGTGCTGGTTTGGCATTGAATGTTAATTTTAAAAACAGGAATATATTCAAAGGTGCCGAAATTTTCTTATTTAACATTGAGGGTGGTGTCAATGGAAGTCGTAGTAGAGCCAGGGCTAACTCAGGTAAGGTAGAAGGGTTAATTGGATGGATAGACCTCCTGGATGTTAATAGTAGTGTGAATCTTGTTTATCCAAAGATAATTGGATTTAGAAACTGGACATTGAGTGTAGAAAAACCTAAAACAAAGGTTTCTTTAGCTTATCATTATCTTCAACAGTCCATCGATTTTAGGGTCAGTTCCTTTGATGCGCAGTATGGATATGACTGGCAAAGAAAAAATGGAACGCACAAATTTTCATTTAATCCATTCATGTTGAATTTTACGCTTGAACCAATTCTTGATCCAGGTTTTGAAGTGCGTTTAAAAGAGAGTAATTTTGCTCTTTGGGCGAGTTTGAAGGAGCAGTTTTTTCTTCCGGGGATTAATTTTACCTACACATTTACACCAAAGTTAAACAGAAAACACAGTTTACAGATACGTGAATTTATAGAAACTACTGGTAATTCTGCTTTTATTTACAATCTGATTACTCAAAAAGATTTAGAACTTTTCAATACTACTATCTCTCAATATTATAAAAGTGAATTTGAAATAAGATATACCTATAAAGCTGCAAAAAAACATATTTTAGCAACAAGACTCATAGCCGGTGCTGCCGTGCCGGTGTATAAAACTTCCAGAGTGCCCTACTCAAGACAATTCTTTTTGGGCGGCCCCAGCAGCATGAGAGGTTGGGCCATGCGGCAGCTCGGTCCGGGTCGAATAAGATCTGAAGACGGCGCACAGTTTCAATTGGGTGATATAAGGTTAGAAATGAACCTTGAATATCGATTTATGTTCAATACCTGGATAGGCTCAACACTCTTTGCTGATGTAGGAAATATTTGGTATGCAAAAAATTATAACATTTTTACGCCTCAAATACCATATTCCAATATTGAGGATGGTGTTTTTAATGCAGATTTCATAAACGAATTAGCAATGGATATTGGGACAGGTTTGCGATTAGATTTTAGTTTCTTTGTAATTCGTTTCGATCTGGCTGTTCCAATAAGAAATCCTGCTGGTTTTTCCCGAAAAGATCAGAATGGTTTTGTAAATTATACCGATGACAAAGGTTTTCCAATTTATTGGAAATTTGATTGGAGAAATACCAATTTTGTTCTGGCGGTAGGTTATCCCTTTTAAATCTAAAAAAATGAGCATAAATTCTATTGTTGCCTGTAGTAAAAATAATGCAATTGGCCGTGAAAACCAAATTCCCTGGTATTTGCCTGCCGATTTAAAGTATTTTAAAAAAATAACTACGGGGCATATAATTATCATGGGCCGTAAAACTTACGAATCGATTGGCAGAGCCCTTCCGAAAAGAATTAACATCGTAATCAGTAAAAATAAAGATTTTCAGGTTGAAGATGGTGTTTTGCTTTTTACATCTTTTTTGGAAGCTATAGACTATGCACTCAAATTGGCAGAAAGAGAGATATTTGTCATTGGCGGTGGCGAGGTTTATCGTCAGGCATTGTCTGTATCACAGAAAATATATTATACAGAAGTTGATACTGAAATCACGGATGCTACAGTTTTTTTTCCAGAGTTGCCCGAAAGCGAATGGAAACTTCTATCTGAAGAGAATCATGAAAAAGATGAAAATAATCCCTTCGATTATAATTTTAAAGTATATGGCCGAACGGTTCCAGTCACAGTTTTGTCCGATATTAATTCCTGAAAATGTCAAATCAGCAAAATAGTAGTTTTGGGCAAAAAATAATCTTTGCGCTAGATGTCATTATGATTATTTTAGTCATAATAGATATATCGCTCATAGCATTCAATAGTTTATTCGAAGTTAAAATAATTCGTGAATCGCTTTTAGGGCATTTTATGCCATCTTTTACCAATTGGTATGCAACGCATATTAGTCAGAATTTTCTGCTTTACGAATCTTCAATTTTTATTCCTATCTTCTTGGGAGAATTGTTTTTTAGATGGTTTTTAGCTGTCATTTTTAAAACCTATGACAAATGGTTCTTTTATCCAATTTACCATTGGTACGATGTTTTAGGCTGTATTCCCACCAGTTCATTCAGAATCCTGCGTTTTATCCGAATTTTTGTTTTGTTATATAAGCTTCATCGTTGGAAGGTTATAAACCTGAATGATTACGCAGTTTATAGACAGATGATTCATTATTACAATATATTGGTAGAAGAAATTTCTGACCGTGTTGCTGTAAATCTTTTAGAAGAGGCTAAGTCTGAAATTAAAAGGGGAGAACCTATTGCATCAGTTATTATAAAAGACGTGGTAAGGCCATACCGCAAAGAAATAGCGGATTGGGCAGCATTGCATGTCAGAAGTGGAATTGGTAGAAATTACAACAGACACAGAAGCGATATTCAGACCTATCTCAAAAAAATTATTAAAGAAACAATTGAGGCTAATAAAGAAGTTGGAAATTTCGAAAAAATTCCTGTTTTGGGTGCAGTAATAACAGATAGTATTTACAGGGCAGTGGCCGATATTACTTTTGGTGTAATTGACCGGATTACCGAAGATTTAGCCTCTGAAGATAAATCAGAAATAAGTGATACAATTGTATCGGCTGTATTAGATTTAATAATTGCTGCTGAAAATGAAATGAGTGTAGATCAGAAAAAATTACTTAATCAACTTATTTCCGATGCGGTTGATTTAATCATTTCGCGGGTACAGGAAAAAAAATGGAAACTGGCTGAGCAGGAAAATGGAGAAAATTTAAAGGACATTTTTTCTTAACTATGGTTTCATAAATAGTTGATATTCTAAAAAAAAGTTTTTTTCATTTTAATATTTACGCTTTATCGGTTATATTTGGCGGTCAAAACAAACGCTTTGAATCTTATTATAAAAGTTTAAATTTTTAATCATTATGAAAATACTTGTGTGTATCAGCCAAACTCCCGATACAACCACAAAAATTAAGTTCAACGGTGAGCAAACCCAGTTGGATGCCAATGGCGTGCAATTTATTATGAATCCTTATGACGAGTGGTATGCACTTGTTCGCGCTATTGAATTGAAAGAGCAGCTTGGTGGCGATGTTACGGTATTGCACGTTGGCCCGGTATCGAACGAACCTACTATTCGCAAAGCCCTTGCCATAGGTGCCGACAGCGCTGTGCGTGTTGATGCTGAAGCCCAGAATGCACTTTTTGTTGCAAAACAAGTTGCTGCTTATGCCAAAACAGAAAACTATGATATCATCTTTTTTGGAAAAGAAACCATCGATTACAATGGATCTGAAGTGCCTTCAATGGTGTCGGAACTACTCGATTTGCCTTTTATCTCTTACGGCTCTGAATTGACTATGAATGGAAATCTTGCCACTGTTGCCCGTGATATCGAGGGCGGTAAAGAAACTGTTGAACTATCAACTCCATTTGTAATTTCTGCAGCAAAAGGTATGGCAGAGCAGCGAATTCCGAATATGAAAGGAATTATGATGTCGAAAACTAAACCAATTAAAGTTGTTCCGGCTCAAACAGTTACAGCAGTCACCACGATTGTAAAGTATGAATACCCGGCTGAGAAAAAAGGCTGTAAGATGATTTCTGCCGACAATGTGGAAGAATTGGTAAATCTGCTTCACAACGAAGCTAAAGTGATTTAATTTTATTTCCTTAACTATCTTAATTTTAAAATATATGTCAGTTTTAGTTTTTGCCGAAAGTCTTACAGGCAGTATCAAAAAAAGTGCGCAGGAGGCTATAGCTTACGGCTATCAAGCTGCTAAGGCCATGGGTACCGATTGTGTAGCCCTAACAATCGGAAATGCAGAAGGTGCTGCCGAATTGGGAAAATACGGCGCAACGAAAGTTTATAATGTGGCAGCTTCCAACAGCTTCGATGCCCAGGTTTATGCCTCAATTATTGCTCAGGTTGCCGAGCAGGTTTCTGCTACGTTGATAGTTTTTGCACATTCATCATCGGGTAAATCTTTGGCTGGTCGTCTTGCTGCCCGTTTCGATGGTGGTCTTTGTTCTGCAGTGGTAACAACGCCCGAAGTCTCAGGTTCGGCTATTCGTGTGCGCAAAGGTGTGTTCTCGGGCAAAGCTTACGCGACTTATGAATTGAGCGGTTCTAAAAATGTGGTGACCATAGCTGGAAATACTTTCCGCCCCGAACTTGTAGGTTCAGATGCTGTCGTTGAAAATCTTGCAGTAAGTGCTTCATCGGGTCGTGTGACGGTTAAATCGTTGAATACTGTAACCGGCACTGTTCCGCTTCCCGAAGCCGATATGGTGGTTTCGGCAGGACGTGGCATGAAAGGCCCTGAGAATTGGGGTATAGTTGAAGAATTGGCAAAAGTTCTGGGAGCAGCTACCGCTTGTTCTCGTCCGGTTGCCGATGTACACTGGCGCCCTCACCACGAGCATGTTGGTCAGACTGGTGTTGCAATTCGTCCCACACTATACATCGCGCTTGGAATTTCAGGTGCGATTCAACATCTTGCAGGTGTAAATCAAAGTAAGGTAATCGTAGTGGTAAACAATGATCCCGAAGCTCCTTTCTTCAAAGCTGCCGATTATGGAATAGTTGGAGATCTTTTCGATGTTGTACCAAAAATCACCGATGCAATTCGCCGTTTGAAATCTGCTCAGAATTAATCCTTTTTGAGTAATCATATTGAAGCACTGTCGAAAAATGGCAGTGCTTTTTTTATATGATAATTTCAAATTACGGTTAAAAATATTTAATTTTGCGGAGCGAAAAATCCATTATAAATTTCCAGAAGATTTATCCGAATGAAAAAAATTGAACTTGAAATAGTGGCCCTTTCTCATACATTGGCACAGACTCAAAACTATGCAATTGTATTGGGAGAACAGGGGGGAAGCAGAAGATTGCCAATTGTTATCGGAGGGTTTGAAGCTCAGGCTATTGCAGTTGCTATGGAAGGTATGGCTCCAAGCCGTCCAATGACGCATGACTTGTTCAAAAATGTTGTAGAAACTTTCAGAATTGATTTAAAAGAAATTGTCATCAATAACCTTGTTGATGGCATTTTTTATGCTAATCTCGTTTTTATTCAAGGCGGCAAAGAGGTTGAAGTTGACTCAAGAACATCTGATGCGCTTGCGCTTGCAGTACGCTTTGGTTGTCCGATTTACTCCTATGAATTTATACTCGAACAGGCTGGAATAATTTTGGAAGAAGACACCGAAAGAGAAGTTCAAAAAGCAAAAACCCGCAGACAGCAACAGCCTAAAGAAAAAGGAATAGAAGATTATAGCACAGAAGAGCTTGAGTCAATGCTCGAAACTGTACTAGAAGAAGAAGATTATGAAAAAGCCGCCAGAATTCGCGACGAGCTGAATCGTAGAAAAGAAGAAGGTGAAAAAAATTAACATCATATAAACACACGGCTTTCTCAGCGAAAGCCTTTTTTTATGAAGGATTTCTCTAGTCATAACGCCAATCTTATTTTTGATGATTTGATTATGAATTATCATCTCATCGATGTCATAGAACAAGACTTTAACAACCCTTACCACGATAGGTTGGATGCGCTCTTGTATCAAAAATGTTGGATCGATACTGTCCAATGGCATGTCGAGGATTTGGTGCGCGATCCCGATATTGAAGCTCAAAAAGGTATTCAATACAAAAGACTTATCGACCGTTTGAATCAGCAGCGGACCGACAAAGTGGAACAGTTGGATGATTATTTTTTGGAAATTTATAAAAATGCATCACTGATTGAGGGCGCAAAAGTAAATACCGAGAGTCCGGCATGGGCTATTGACAGATTATCTATTTTGGCGCTAAAGATTTATCATATGAATATTGAAGCTTTGAGGACAGATATCGATGAAGCTAAAAAAGCGCTCTGCACTCAAAAACTTAACATTCTACTGGAACAAAGAGTCGATCTTTCTACTTCAATCGACGAATTGTTAGAAGACATTGCTGCAGGAAGAAAAAAAATGAAGGTTTACAGACAATTAAAAATGTACAACGACCCTCAATTGAATCCGATACTTTACAATAAGAAATAAATGGCAGAAAATCAGCAGCATATCCTTGTGTACCGACTCAGTTCTATGGGAGATGTTGCTATGACTGTACCAGTTTTAGAGCTGTTGCTTTTGCAGAATCCTAATCTAAATCTTACGGTAGTTTCGCGTCCTGAATTTGAAGCTTTGTTTAGACAGCTACCAAGAACAGCCTTTTTTTCGGTCGATACTAAAGAAAACTATAAAGGTCTGTCAGGCATATTTAAATTGTCAGTAGATATTGCAAAAATTAAACCCAATTATATTGCTGATTTACATAGTGTATTACGCTCAAAAATTTTAAAATTCTTTTTAAAGTTCAGGCTTGCTGTTCCAACTAAATCAATTGAGAAGGGTAGAGGTGATAAGAAAAAGCTTTGTGCTAATAATCCCCAAAAAAAGCTTTATCAGTTGAAAACCACTTTCGAGCGTTATGCCGATGTGTTTAGAGCCTTGGGTTTCTATCTTGATTTAAATTCCGAAATGACCTATCCGAGTTTTCGTCTTTCTAAGAAAAGTATGTACTTATTTTCAAAATCGGAAAATCAAACAGCATTAGGAATTGCTCCCTTTGCCCGTTATGCTGCTAAGACCTACCCTTTACAGCTCATGCAGAAGGTCTTAACTCAGCTTATTGTTGAGTATCCAAATATTCATATTTACCTTTTTGGTGGCAAATCCGACTTGGAAAAACTACAGAAACTTAAAACTGTAAATCCGGGTAAAATTACAATTGTTGCAAATGAATTGGATTTGTCTGAAGAATTGGAATTGATGTCAAAGCTCAAACTAATGTTAACTATGGATTCGGCTAATATGCACTTGGCATCAATGCTGGGAATATCTGTAGTATCGCTTTGGGGAGCAACACATCCTTTCCTTGGATTTTATGGCTGGCAACAAAATCCGAACAATGCTATCTGTGCTGACCGCATCCAATACCCAACATTACCAACTTCGGTGAATGGTAGCAAAGTTCATCCAGGTACTGAAAAATGTATGGAAACAATTGATCCGATGGATGTTGTGAAAAAAATTATTGAAAATTTATAAGACGCTGCCTTCCTTGTATTTTAGGTATAAATGACGCATGGACGATAAATCTGTCCCATAGCCTAAAATTTTAACTTTATTTTCGGTTTTTATCAATAGCAATAGTCCCTCATCTCCCGGTTTTTCCATTTCCAATGTTTTTAGCCAAATACTCAGGTGAATTAGAATGGCATCCGGCTTTTCGAAAAAAGTACTGAGTTCAAATATAGGATTCAATTGCCAGTTTGCATTAGTTGCCAAAGTGTAAAGTTCCTTGCCAGATAAACCGCCCTCGCCGCTCAAATTATGAAAATAAGCCTTTTCTATCCAATAGCCAGCAAAAGTATTTTCAGCATGATGATTGAACGCGCGGTTGATATCGCTAAAATACTGTTCAAAAAGCTCCTCCTGCGAAATTTCAAGAATAGTATCTTCTTCTTTTGACTGAATTGAAAGAGGGACTGGAAGTTTTCGTTCGATGATTGCCTCCATCTCAATTTTAGATCGGCTTGCAGCAATTATTTTAAAATCGTGTTCAGAAATATCAAGCACAATATAGATATAATCAACTGAACTGTTTTCTTTTTTTAAATATGCGCCAACTAATTGGGTTTGACTATTTTCATTTAATTCAAAATCTGTTTCTGGTACTAATAACAGGTCATTGTCGCTAAGTTCATAATATATATGCTCACCACTTAGAGCCTCTGGTCCTCCTACATTTCTACCATAGCTTTGTGTATTCCATAAGCCGCTGAAATCAAATTCATTTTTCTCAGCAAGGAAATGGTTTAGCTTTTCAAAAAATAATATTATTTGCTCTTTCATGTTTTAGAAATCTTATTGAGCTTAAAGTTAGTATTATTAAATGACTTAGCAATTAACAAAACTGTTAAAATGTTTTGTTTGAATCTATATGAAATGATAAAATTTGAAAAACTATGCTCAGTAAACAATAAAGGCTGCCAATGGCAGCCTTTACGGTATGTGAATTTATCTTTTTGATTATAAACCAAAAGCAGCTTTAACCTTATCAACATAATCCAATTTTTCCCAGGTAAATAGTTCAACTTCTTTAGAAACGATTGTTCCGTCGGGACCTTTGAAAGTTTTGGTAACTACTTCGTTCTTACGGCCCATGTGACCATAAGCAGCAGTTTCCTGATAAATAGGATTGCGCAATTTCAAACGCTGTTCGATAAAGTAAGGACGCATATCGAAGATTTCGCTAATTTTGTCTGCTAATTCTCCGTCAGTTATATCTACTTTTGAAGTGCCATAAGTATTTACATACAAACCGCAAGGTTTAGCAACACCAATTGCATAAGAAACCTGAACCAATACTTCGTCGCAAAGACCAGCAGCTACAAGGTTTTTAGCAATATGACGCGTTGCATAGGCAGCAGAACGGTCAACTTTTGAAGGATCTTTTCCAGAGAAAGCACCACCACCATGCGCACCCTTTCCACCGTATGTATCAACGATGATTTTTCGGCCTGTAAGTCCAGTGTCACCATGAGGGCCACCAATTACAAATTTGCCGGTTGGATTGATATGATAAGTGATTTTGTCATTGAAAAGCGACTGAAGTTCAGGCTTCAATTTAGCTTTTACTCTTGGAATAGCGATTTCTACAATATCCTTTTTGATTTTAGCCAACATTTCAGCCTCAGGACCAAATTCATCGTGCTGCGTTGAAACAACGATGGTGTCAATTCTTTGAGGTACATTTTCATCAGAATACTCAATTGTAACCTGAGATTTTGCATCCGGTCTGAGATATGGAATCAACGAAGATTCGTAATTGCGGATATGAGAAAGTTCCTGAAGAATTTTGTGCGCAAGGTCGAGCGCCAATGGCATATAGTTGTCGGTTTCTTTAGTTGCATAACCAAACATCATGCCCTGGTCACCAGCACCCTGATCTTCAGGATTGCTGCGCTCAACACCCTGATTGATATCAGATGACTGTTCGTGAATGGCAGAAAGAATACCGCAAGAATTGGCATCGAACATATATTCAGACTTGGTATAACCAATTTGACGGATTGTCTCACGGGCAATTGCCTGAACATCGAGATAAAGTTTTGATTTTACCTCTCCGGCCAATACGACCTGACCTGTTGTCACCAAAGTTTCACAAGCAACTTTTGATGTCGGGTCAAAGGCCATAAAATTGTCAATAAGCGCATCGGAAATTTGATCGGATACTTTATCGGGGTGGCCTTCCGAAACCGATTCAGATGTGAACAGATATGGCATTGTAAAAATGGTTTTAAAAAGTGTTAATAAAAAGTTTCGCAAAGATATAAATTAAAATTAAGTTGAGTAGTGTTTTTAAAAAAAATCATATTGATGACCGCTGGTTATGTTAAAATACTGCAACCTATTTGAATTATTAAGAATTAAAACCTATATTTGATCGCTTACAAATTTATAATTCCATGCTAAATTTTATGATAATAAGAGTGCTTTTGTTGTCGTTTTTGATGACTTTACTCTATTCCTGCAAAAAAACAGAGGATGTTATCATTCCTGATAACCAGGTGCCATATTACGAATCGGTTACCACACTGCAGATTCAATCTTATGTGATAAAAGCCTATATTGATATCAGCGGAAGAGAGCCGTCTTCTGCCGAACGTGACAGTAAAGTTCAACAATTGAAAGATAATGGGTTGGACTCATCGGCCAGAGTTGCTTTTGTTGCAGAATTACAAAATAGCTTTGATTACCGCAAACAGTTCGACAATATTTATATTGCTCCGATGTTCGACAATATTTTTGATTCGCTGGCCAATGTAGAGGTCATAAATAGCCTAAACTATTTCAGATCATTAGCTATATCGAACGGTGATTCTATTTTATCATCCTATTGGGCATACGAGGTTTTGAAAATGACTGAAGTTCGTGATGCCTCAAATGCCTACCACAGCGGCATCATCAGTCTGAATGAATACAAAAGACGCATGGCTAACAACTATCTGTACGACCAGATCAATATGGGGGTCACGAATTTTGTAATTGCCTGTTTCGAAAATTATTTGAAACGCCTGCCGACTGATTTGGAACTAAGCAATAGTGAAACCATGTCTAACGGACAATCGGCCAGAGTCTTCATGCGCGATGGAAGCAGTAAGAACGATTTTCTGAATATCATCTCCACGATTTCCGGTTTCTATGAGGGCCTGGTTGTTGACAGCTACAGACATTTACTGAGCAGAAATCCAAACTCAGTCGAAATGAATGCCTACACTGTAAATTTATCTAATGGATCGAAAAATATTAAAGATTTACAACGAATGATTTGTGCATCGGAAGAATATGCCGGTTTTTAAAAATTATTACACAATAAGCTATGAAAAACAGTATTCTAACAATTTTAGGCATTTTGCTTTTCTTTTCCTGTAAAAAGGAATACCGTTATATTTACGATGTAGGCAATGAAGTGGTTTATGAAAGCAATAGTGAAAAGAACAAGCAAAAATCATCAGCTCAGTTCATTTCAATTCTTTACTCAAACCTTTTTCAGTCGAGTATTTCGTTACAGGAAAGCAATCAGTTGAGTGAACTGCGCATGGCAGTAGGAGACAAGCAGGTTGCCGACAATCTTATCATTAATAACTATGTAAATTCTGCTGGAGTAAATCTCCCAACGGATGCCGATATGAGAGCTGACATTCCAAAATTTGTGGAAGAAACCTATATCCGTTTTTATCTTAGAAAACCAACGCCCTATGAGGCAAAATTTCTGAAAGAAGAGATAGAAAATGATCCGGGACTCACACCAAAGCTCATTTATGCAGCCTTTGCCGAAAGCAATGAGTACAAATTTTACTAAAATGCTAAAATCATACAAATGAAGCGTAGAGATTTTATAAAAAATACCGGCCTGATTGCTACTGCAAGTATTGTTGCGCCCTATATTCTGCCTAGTGGTCGACTTTTTGCTGCTTCGGGTACGCGTATTGTGAATCATGTGGTCTTTGTACTTTTTGCCGGCGGTCTTCGAAATCAGGAAACGGTCGATAAACTCTATGTTTCGGCACAAAGTGGATTTTCATCCAGCGGCAATATTATGCCTAATATGCTCACAGGTGCTGCGCCTACAAATCAGTTGGTACACACGCCCTGGACGCCCATTTTAAATAATCCACTGCAGCAGAAAGGTACACTTTTTAAAGAGGTCCGTTATGCTCAGGGACCAACAGGGCATTACAATGGTCATACAGTTGCCATCACCGGACGCTACACGGAAACGGGTTTGAATCTAAATACTAATCCAGAATTTCCGACTATTTTTGAATATTACCGCAAACACAACAGCCCGGGTGAATCTGCGCTCAATGCCTGGTGGCTATCGGAGGGATTAGGGCCTTATACTACACTGAATTATAGTGCCCATCCATCCTATGGGCCAACATTCGGAGCAAATTATCTTCGTCCGGCATCGGTTTTGGAACTGGGCCTTACTGCCTTCAATCAGGCAGTCAATTACCAGCCCGATGATGTGGCGCGCATCAATAAAATCAAGAATTTTTTAAATAATAATTTCGATAAAAGTATTGCCGATTTACCCGGAATTTTCAATACGGACGGTGATAGAGATCTGATACGCCAGTTTATATTAGATACAGTCGATAAGGCATCCACAGGACAGCTGCCTTTGCCTACGCCCGGAAGCAATCCTAATTTTCTTACAGGCGACCTCATCAATATAGCCGCTGCCTGGCAAGTAATGGAAACCTTCAAACCTGAGTTGATGGTGATCAATACTTTTAATTCCGATATCTGTCACCAGAATTATTCTTCGCATCTGGGTGCGTTGCATGCTGCCGATTACGGTATTGGCTGGCTTTGGAATAAAATTCAGAGCGATCCAGTTTTGGCTAATGATACCATCATGATTTGTATGCCCGAACATGGCAGAAATTTACAACCAAATAATATTGTCGATAATAATGGATTGAGGGCAATTGACCATACGGGTGATGATAATTCCAGAAGAATTTTTACACTTGTAGTAGGCCCTAGTGGAAAAGTTGTTCAAAATCAAACAGTCGGCTCAGTGTCAAATCCTGTAGGGCAGGCAATTGATGTAGTACCAACCATTGCACATATTCTTGGATTTTTGCCGGATATTCCAGGTGGCTATTTGAATGGAAGTCCTTTGTTGCAAGCATTTGTGTAATTAAGTCAGAGGTAAGAGGTTGTATGAAGTATGAAGTATGAAGTATGAAGTATGAAGTATGAAGTATGAAGTATGAAGTATGAAGTATGAAGTATGAAGTATGAAGTATGAAGTATCAAGTATCAAGTATCAAGTATCAAGAAACGAATAACTAATAGCGTTCTACAAATAACGAATAACATACCAAATACCAATTAACAGCTGCCAAGTAAGCAATACGTCCAATTACCAACTCGTTCTCCAAACGAGACCAATTACCAAACCGCAAACTGTCAAGTAAACAACTAGTCCAACTACCAACTACTAACATACCAATTACCAATCCGCCAACTGTCAAGTAAACAACTAGTCCAACTACCAACTAGTCCAACTACCAGCATACCAGTTACCGCCTAACCAGCTGTCAAGCAATTAAATAACACTTCTTTCATATTCAATTTTTCAAATTACCTGATTATAAATAATAGAGATGCGTTTCATCAGTTTCATTTTCATAATTACCCTGCTTGCAGCGATATTAACCATACCATCGGGATGTGATAAAGAGCCGCCAATGCCTTTTAATCCATTCGATACGCTGACTTATCCAGGCAATCAGATTCCACAGATTGACATTGATTCCAGTACTTTTTTGGGATTACACCATCATAT
>JBIPOO010000053.1:0-19312 GCA_044379045.1 Saprospira sp. | reverse complement strand
GGTACCGCTCTTTTGGTGGGATCATTGGATAAGCGAGCTACGCTTTGGCAGGTTTGGGATAAGAAATTTGAGAAATTCGACAATGAAAAAGAGTTTCCTTTCAAAGATCCTGAATTCAAACCAATTCGCCTCGAAGACCACAGCGATTGGGTACTTTCGGTAGCCTTTTCACACGATGGTAAAAAAGCGCTTACAGGCTGTGCCGACGGTTCAGTAAAAATATATGAGGTGGATATGGCCCGATATGCCGAACAGATGTGCGATATGATTCGTAAAAATCTTAGCAATAGGGATTGGAAAAAATATATCGGAACTGACGACCCTGAAAAAGACCCAAGAAAACAAAGACTGTATATCATTACTGCCGAAGGGGAACGTACGCCGCTCAAAACCTGCGGTGAAGATTTCCTTCAGGAGACCGATAACTAAAAAACAACAAATTTGCCCTATCAATCATCCTATAACCTATAATTTTATGCTGCATCATCTATTTAAGGTTTCAGCACTGCTCTTAATAACTCAGTTTATTTTTGCTCAGAGTTTGGATCCTACCATCTGCATCGATAGACTTGAAGAAGCGAAAAGAAGCTATCGGGCTGGTTTACTAAGCGAGGTTAAAGACAAGATTGAAGATTGTCTCAGTGAAACTCCCAGAGTTTTTTCCCGCGAGAAAATGATTGAGGGTTATAAATTGCTTACCGAAAGTTTCCTTTTCCGTAATGAAATCGCCGAGGGAACGATTTCTTATGAAAATTTGCTTAGATTCAATCCACTTTTCGAGGCCGATTCTACTAATCCTGACAATTCATACGATTTAATTTACCTTTCGAGAACCTATCGCACAAAACCACTTATATCAGTTTATGCTAATTTGGGTACTAATTATTCAATGATTCAAGTACTTCAAAATTACAATACCGATAATAATAACAGACCTGCACAAAATTACAAACAGATAACACTTGGTTATAATACTGCGCTAGGTGTAGAAATACCTGTATGGCGCGATTTCACAGTTGCCATTGAAGGGAATTTTGCTATGAGATCTTATCTTTTTGCCGATACCATGTATCTGAGCTCTAATCTGCTCAATCCACGCCAGGCAGATTATCAGTATTCACTGCTTCAGTTCAATGAAAGACAATTCTATATTGATATTCCGGTGATGGTACGTTACGAGTATTATTTGAAAAAATATAAGAAAATCATACCTTATGCCTATGCTGGTGTAGCGCCCAATTTTCTGTTAAGCTCTAGTCTGGTAAATATCAATCGCAGTACCTCCCGCGAAACTTTGGGCGGAGGTGCAGTAGTTGGCGGAGAGGTGAGTATTCCTATTGCTGGTCCGGGTCTAACAACTTATGGAGAAGAAAATGGAGTTCAGGCGCTATCGCTCAGAAAATCTTTAAATGTGTCGGGCATTATTGGTATTGGTTCCAAATTCCGAATCGGTCGCGACTTTTTAATAGTTGAAGCCCGATATAACCGTATGCTGCTCAATTCAGTAAATTTGGATAACCGCTACAGCAATCGTGAGTTGGTTTATCAGTTCGGTTATGTTGACAATGATTTCAGAATTGATAATTTCTCACTTAGTGTGGGTTTTGAAAAGTCATTTTACAAACCACGCAAAAAACCAAAATATAATCCAAATCTGGTCGATACTCGCTTGGACAAGCTGCTCAAACGTGAAAAAAATAATGCGAAACGAACAACAGATGCTGAATTGAAACGCGAGCTCAATAGCTTCATCAGAGATTTGGAAAGAGACAAGCCGGGTATTCTTGAAGATGTGCGCCGTGGACGTGCAAGCTCCAATGTGATACGCGAAGCTGCAAAAGAAGCAGATAAAATTAAAGGCCGATAATCCTCAAAGAAACGCTATGTTACGTTTATTTTTTATTTGTATTACCCTTGCTGCAGTACTTACGTCCTGCAAAAAAGATCAGATTGCTCCGTCCAATCAGATGGATGCCTTTGTAAAATATTACGGGCATATTCGCGATCAACAGGCTAGCGATATAAAGAAAACTGCCGATGGAGGATATATACTTTTGGGGTCCTCTAATTCTTTCTCAACAACTAATGAAGATGATTATTTTTTAGTCAAAACCGATTCACTTGGCAATGAAGTATGGTCAAAAACCTTTGGCGATGGCGAAGGGGGCTTTGACGAAGAGGGCATCTCAATTGTAGTTTTGGCCAATGATGAGGGTTATCTCATTGCTGGAAATCGTACTAAAATGATTGTTGTAAATGGTCAGTCAAGACCAGAATCGACTAATATCGTTTTGTATAAATTAGACCTCGAAGGTCTTGTAGTTTGGGAAAAAGTGTTGAGACCTAACAATGGTAGTAATATCAACGAATTCGTCAGAGACATCAAACAGAATCCCGATGGAACCTTCGTTCTGATTGGTGAAACTACTAAAGTCAATACCTTGAAACCCGAATATACGCTTTACGCTTCTTTCGACAGACAAGACATACTCGTGTTGAAACTCGATGCCGAAGGCAATCAGATTTGGGAATCAATTCGTGGTTTTGTTGGTATCGATAACGGTTCCTCGGTTGAATATGTAAATGGTAACTTTGTTATCAATGGAACTGCGGAGATAAGAATAGGCGGCACAACAACAACACCTATCTTTCTAAAAAAAGTACTCTTTGCCCGCCTGAGTGGCGTGAATGGCAATGAGACCAATGTTATTTATTTTGGTGAAAGCAATCAATACCTCACCTCAGCTTATACTTGCTACGATTCCATCAATGGTGTCATTACAGCAGTAGCACATGTCAATGACCTGCCGGCCCAAATCGACCCCAGAGAAGGCGACTTCTTTATTTGTCAGGTAACCGAAAATCTTACCGAGATTACGACCAAATACATGGGTAAAACTAGTGGCGGCATCATAGGTATCAATCAAAATGTTGAGGCAGGCGCCATTGCGCTGGTGCCCTCACAGGTACAGGGTGAAGATCCATCTTTCATCGTTACCGGTACACATGGCGTGGGTAATGGTGGCTCGGAATGTGTATTGCTGAAGTTGAATCCCGATCTCTCGGTTGCGTGGGACGGAAATGCCCGCTTCTTTGGCCGACCTGGTCAAAATGGCAACTGGCTGCCTGGCAATAAGGCTAAAAGGGTTTTACCTGTTGAAAAATTAGTAGAAGGAACCACCCGTAGTGAATTGACAGGCTATGCCTTTACAGGCACCTTCAATCTGGGCACCAACAATATGATCGGCCTCGTAAAGACCAATATTGAGGGGACTATGAGCCCGAAATAGGAAAAGAAATGAATTACTTTAGTTTTGGGTTAGAAATTATGCCCGAATCTAAAGCAACGGTCCTCGTTTGTTGTTGTTTGCTCTGAGGTTAAAAAATATCCAAAAATCAGTTTTCTAAAGCGTCCATTTCGGGCGCTTTTTTTTTTAACACATTTTCATTTCACAATATTCCTAAAAGTAAGATTAATCCGCTCCCCTACTACCTTTGCAGTTTTTGGTACTGCATGCTGAAAATGCTCCTGCGTGCGTCCGCGCATTAGCAAAAGTGAACCCGATTGTAGTAGGAATTCCTTTTTATCAGCAATAATGCCTTTTCTCGGGCGGAAAAGAAATCTTCTTTCGGCGCCCAGACTTATCGATGCAATAAGCGGTTCGGGACCAAGTTCCTTTTCATCGTCGCTGTGCCAGCCCATACTGTCTGCACCGTTGCGATAAAGATTTGCCAGGGCAGAATTGAAACCTGCACCAATTTCTTTTTCAATCAGCGTTTTTATTATCGTCAAATTTTCTGACCAGAACTGCGGATGATGCGTTATTCCTGAATAGGTGTACCGTACTCCCGGGTCGGCATACCAGGCAAGCAGGCGCGGTTGCCAATGTTCTTTACCAAAAATTCGGATTTTCTCAGTTTGCCAACTCAGCTCTGCCCTCAATTTTTCAAAAAAGAAAGCAGCCTCTTCGTCATTTAAAAACTCCGGATAATAGCGCAATTCACTCTGTTCATCCAACCAAATATGTTGCTTTTGCATCTTATTATAAAATTGTTTTATTTACCTGATAAATATCATTGAAGCTTAAACAAAATTAAAAGACAATCTGCTTAAATTAGCATTAAATTTGCGTTTGAAAATTAAAATAAAAACCCCGATACAATATGGCTCAATCGAAAGCAATGAAATGGATAAAGAGAATCCTGATTGGATTTGCAATTTTTTTGGTCGTTTTTGTGGCTGCTGCGCTTACACTACCAATTATCTTCAAGAAACAAATTCTCGAGGCTGTTAAAAAAGCTGCCAATGAACAGCTAACGGCAAAAATCGATTTTAAGGATGTGAGCCTTTCGCTGCTATGGACTTTTCCAAACTTCAGCTTTACAATGAAGGATTTGACCATAACAGGAAGTAAAGAATTTGAAGGGCTGAAACTGGCTGATGTAAAAGACCTGAGTCTGCGACTAAACCTTTGGACCGTAATGGGCGGAAAATATGAGGTTAATTCTATAATTTTCGACAAAGCAAAATTCTATGTCAAGGTTTTGAATAATGGCAAGGCCAATTACGACATTATGAAGCCCGACAGTCTGCAAAAAGAATCAAATTCTGACAAATTCAGCGCAAGGCTGAGTTATTATGAACTAAAAAATACTGATATCACTTACGATGATGCACCCAATAGCACGTTCATCAAAATTGTGAATATGAATCACAAAGGAAGCGGCAATTTAACAGAGGCTACTTACGATTTTTATACAAAAACCCTCATCGATGAGTTTTCGCTCAGTTATGATCGCATCAGTTATTTTACCAAAACAAAGGTGGATGTCAAACTGGACCTGGCTGTGGATATGAATAAAATGGCATTCAAACTCATGGACAATTCATTTAAATTCAACGCACTGGAACTGAAAGCCGATGGTTTGATAGAAATGCCCGGCAATGATATTAAATTTACGAATCTGAAATTCAGCGCACCTGGAGCTAGCTTTGCCTCAGTACTTTCCATGATTCCGGCTGCTTATACCAAAGATTTTGCAAAGGTTAAAACCAAAGGCAATTTCAGCATGTCGGGTATGGTGAACGGTATTTATAACGATAAGTCTTATCCTGCTTTTAACCTGAACCTGAAAGTAAGCGATGCAGAGTTTAAATATCCCGATCTGCCGATGGCTGTAACGAATATATACACAGACATGGCCATCAACAGTCCAAGTTCCAATTTGGACAATATGACTGTTAATGTGTCGAGATTTGCCATGAAATTAGGAAATAACCCTTTCGAAGCGATGCTCAAACTCAGCACACCTATGAGCGATCCTAATATCGACAGCAAAGTAAAAGGAAAAATAGATCTTAAAGAATTGACCAAGGCTTTCCCAATGCAGGATGTATCAACTTTGAACGGTATTATCGAGGCTAATCTTGAAGCAAAAACCAGACTTTCCTATGTTGAAAAACAGGAGTATGACAAGGTACAAATGAAAGGACAGCTGCTCATTGCAGGTTTCAATTACATAGCCAAGGGTATGCCTGCCGTCAACATCAAAAAAATGAAAATGGATTTTACGCCTAACAATGTTAACCTGGAGGATTGCGACCTTAGAATTGGAAAAAGTGATATTCAGGCCAAGGGTAAATTAGACAATATACTTACTTATTTCTCAGGCAATAAAATCATGAAGGGCAATTTGACCGTCAGCTCTACCCTATTGGACATCAATGATATGATGAAACCATTTGGAACTGCCGATTCGGTGGATACAAAGGCCGCAACCAATATGAGCGATACAAGTATGGCTATAGCTGGCAATGAAAAAATCTTCGACCGTTGGGAATTTTCGACCGATTTCAAATGCAAAAAAATGCTCTACGATGTGTATGAAATCAAAGATATCGAGGCCGCAGGTTTCTTTTCTCCAAGCAGAGCAAAGCTTCAAAATTTCGAAATGCTCTTGGGTAAGATTGATATTAAGGCCAATGGTGAACTGGAAAATATATTCCCCTATCTTTTCGACAATCAGGAACTTCGCGGCGAAATGAACCTAAGTTCAGCCTATATGAATCTGAATCAGTTTATGAGCGAATCTGGCAAAGCTACTGAACCTGTTGCTCAGGCAGTACCGGTAAATCCCGAAACTGCAAAAAGCGAATATGAGCCTATTCTAGTGCCCTCAAATATCAATATGCACCTGACTGCTTCGATGAATACACTTATTTATGAGTCCTATAATTTAAAAAATGTAAAAGCCGACCTGCGAGTGCGCGACCAAAAGGTAGAGATTATTAATCTGAGTTGCAATGCCTTTGGCGGATCGATAGCGCTGAACGGCGAATACAGTTCTAAAAACCCCGAAGCGCCTACCTTTGCTTTTGGTTATGATCTGAAACGTCTCGATTTTCAGGAAGTGTCAAAAGGTGTTCCTGTATTGGCCTATTTTGCTCCAGCTATAAAATCGGTCTTTGGCAAATTCAGCTCCAATTTCAAAATGAATGCGGTATTGGGCAAAAACCTTTATCCAAAATTGAGCACTATCAATGCGGAAGGACTTTTAGAAACCTTCGATGCCACACTAAAGGGTTTGACGCCTATGAAGGGACTCAGTGACAAACTTAAAATTGACGAACTGAGTAATTTTGTGCTCACCAACACCAAAAACTTTTTCAATATTCAGAATGGTAATTTTAGCATCAAACCTTTTGCTTTCAAGTCAGGCGATATTGATATGACTTTTGGCGGATCTCACAATCTGGAACAGAAAATGAACTATAACCTAAAAATGCGCATTCCCAAAAAACTACTCGATAAGGCCGGTTTAGGGCAGGCTGCCAATGAGGGCATGAAAATGCTTTCGGGTCAGGCTTCGAAATTGGGCATCAAGGTAGAGGAAACAGAATTTTTAAATGTTGGGGTTGATATTGGAGGTACATTGGCCAAACCAACGTTCATGCCTAAAGTTTTGGGGGCAGAAGGTAAAAGCGGTCAATCTTTGGGCAATCAGGTCAAAGAAAATCTGAAAGAGGAAGCCGATAAATTGAAAAAAGAAGCCGAAGACCGCATTAAAAACGAAGGCGACAAGCTTAAAAAAGAAGCCGAGGACCGAGCCCGTGCCGAAGCAGACCGCCTCGCAAAAGAATTGGAAGCAAAAGCCAGAGCTGAGGCCGACCGTCTGTCAAAACAAGCCAAGGATAATGCCGAAGTAAAAAGAATCCGCGACAGTATAGATAATGCGCTCAAGGCTGCAAAAGATAAATTGTTAAAAGACAAACTAAAAGAAGTTCCTAATCCATTTAAAAAGGGGAAATAGACATTTTATTGTTAAGGAAGCTTAAATTTGCCTTTGATTTTAATTGTATTATTAAGTATTGTAGAACTTAGGCAATTAGTCTTAATTCCTGATACTTGATACCTGATACTCAAATAAATAATCCGTGGACAATCAACCAAAAATTAGTATTGTAACCGTTACTTTTAATTGCGAGTCTCTTATTGAGAAAACTATCAAAAGTGTAATAGGCCAAAGCTATCCAAATATTGAATATATTATTGTGGATGGATTGAGCAAGGATAATACACTAAAGGTTGTTGAAAAATATAGGGAGCATATCGATATAGTAATTAGCGAAAAGGATAAAAACAATTACGATGCTATGAACAAAGGTATGCGTGCCGCTACGGGAGACTATATCTGGTTCCTGCATGCGGGAGATATTGCAGAAAGCCCATATGTTCTTGAAGAAATTTTCAAAAATCATAAGGATGAAGATTTTATTTATGGCAAGGTAAGGATTGTAGATGCAGAGGAAAACTCTATTCCCTGGCATAAAAAACATCCAGCTGCTGAAAAAATTAGTTGGAAGAGTTTCCGCAATGGTATGATAGTCTGTCATCAGGCTATGCTGCCGCAGCGCAGAATATGGCAGGAATACCGTTTCGAAAAATACAAATTGGTTGCCGATTTGGACTGGACAATACGCATCCTCAAAAAGGCGAAAACTTTCAAAGACAGTGGCATTGTGATGTGTTCCTTTCTAAAAGGCGGTATTTCGGCAAAACACCGTAAAGCATCCTGGAAAGAACGATTCAATATCCTAAAAGAACATTTTGGGCTATTCCCTACCCTTTGGGAACATGCACGCATTGCTATTCAGGCACTTAAAAGAGGAAATGTAGCACCTTGATACAACATATATTTTCATTGCCGGAGCTAAGTCTCCGGTTTTTTTGTGCACTTTTGAAACATCTTTGTGTATTTTTTAAAAAATTATTTGAATTTATTTGTTTTTTAAAATTTCCTGTTTTACTTTTGTTATCTCAAAACGCAAAAAGGACACAAATAATTTTATGACTTTTAAAACAGGCATACAATGAAAGAGATCATCACCATCGAAATCGGCGAAAAAAACAAAGCTTCAGAAAACCATTCCAAAGCACTTGCAGTAGTGCCAACAACTACTCAAAAAACAGGTTTTAAACAATTTGTTTCCAAAATATGGGAATTTTTAATCGGCAAAGAATTAACAGATAGTTCTGCCCTGCTTAAATTGGGCATTGCCGTAAAGAAATACCGCTTTAGTTTAGCTATCATCGGATTAGTCTTTATGCTGATTTTTAGAAATGATAGCACCAAGGCAATCGGATTGAAAATAGATGAAAACAAAGAGATAAGGCTCAAAAACGAGCCCATGGAAAGTATTTCCAAGGCTAAGGATTTACCTAAAGTCAAGAAATCAGCTCAAACAAAGAATACAGTTTCAAGAAATAATGCTTCCATTAACGATGCTGAAGCCATAAAAAGCTATCATATTCCTAATATTCCTGAACTTTCAAACAGAAAGAAAATATCAGGCGATTTGGGTAAAAATAGTGCTAAAGCAATTGATTTGTATATTTCCAAATATTTAAAATTAGCAAAAGAAGAAACTGTAAAAACCAAGATACCAACATCAGTCATTCTTGGTTTGGCACTGATGAACAGCAGCTATGGTCTTTCTAAAACTGCGTTGAATGCAAACAATCATTTCGAAATTAAATGCGCAGAGAATAGTATTCCAATGGGAAAGGGTATGAAAGGTCAATATGTCAGTAATGATTTTTGTTTTACCGAATACAATACCGTATGGGCCTCCTACCGTGCACATAGCAATTTGTTACTAAAAGCAGTAAAGAAATATAGCAATTCCGGTCAAATTACGGTTATGTCCTTGACAAACAGCCTCGAGAAAAGTGGCTATTTTAATAATAGAGGTTTTAGTGCAGATGATTTACTTCAATTCATCGAAGAAAATAACTTGAATAAATTTAATCAATAAGTATAAATAGATACACTCTAAAAAAAGTTCTTAGGTCTCAGGTCTCATTTTTGGTCAAATTGAGTGTTTCTGAATGGTCGGTAAATCCCAAATTTACCGACCTTATTAATTATTTAACATTGGTAGAATCCAAATTACAATCAAGAATCGCTATTTTTAAAAAAAATTAGAAATAAATGAATTTGCAATATTTTTGGATGCTATTACTATTGGGTTTTTCAACCCTTAATTATGCACAAACTGAAGATGATGAAATGGAAGATGTCGATACATCTGGACAACAAACTACTTTTTCAGCTGCCGATGAGGAACTGATAAATCTGGGCATGAAAAACTTTGACGAACGAAGCCGAGATGGCAGGGGCATCAGAGCCTGCTTTTACAATGTTGAGAATTTATTCGATACTGAAAATGATAGCCTTATTAACGATGAGGAATTTTTACCAAGAGGTATGAAAGGCTGGTCTTATACACGTTACAAACAAAAGCTAAGTAATATTTATAAAACGATGGCAGCTGTTGGAGGCTGGAGCGGCCCCCCTGAAATTATAGGTTTCTGTGAAATTGAAAACCGAAAGGTACTCTATGATTTAACGACAAAAACACCATTCCTGAAATACGATTACAAAATAGTTCATGAAAATTCACCAGATGCCAGAGGGATTGATGTAGGATTTATTTACAGAGCCTCAGCATTCCAATACATAAAGCATCAGGCACTTAGGCTTACATTTGAATTTGATACAGCAGCAAGAACAAGAGATGTACTTTATGTCTGCGGAACGGTAGATAAAAAAGATACCCTGCATGTATTTATCAATCACTGGCCCTCACGAAGAGGCGGACAGGCAGCAAGTGAACCCAGAAGAATAGCTGCAGCAAAAATGGTGCGTGCGAAAATTGATAGCATCCAGGCCTTTTCGCCCGAGGCAAACATCATACTCATGGGAGACTTTAATGATCACGCCGAGGATAAAAGTCTTCACCAAACACTTAAAGCAAAACACCACAAAGAAGAACTTGCCAGTGGCGACTTGTTCAACTATATGTATGAATTAGGAAAAAACTGGAAGATGGGCTCGCATAAGTATCAGGGGCATTGGGGAACATTGGACCACGTAATCGTATCAAAATCATTGGCACAAAAAAGAGAAAACCGTCTTCATGCATCCGAAAAAGGAGCAAATATTTTCTCAGGCCGTTTTTTATTAGAACAAGATAAAAAGTACCTTGGTCTGCAACCATACAGAACATATGCCGGACCAAGATATATAGGAGGCTTTAGCGATCATCTGCCTGTATATATCGATTTAATCTACAAGGAATAAGTGTGAAAAATGATTAAATAATTCCTTAGTTAGTTTTTGAAATTTATTGCGCTGTAGGCTTAAACTACTTGTAAAAAATTAGTCTAATTCCGCAATAGCAACCCTTCTACTCTTTTATCATCGAGATAATAGCCAATGAACGCATCTTTAAAGTTTGAATTTGATATTACGATTTTCAATGTGGACAGGGCTTCTTCTTTTGATATAAAGCCAAAACTCCCCTTACTGTTAATATTTTTAGGAATAAGAAGTACCCTTGTAACCTGGCCACTAATTTTCTCATAAATTATTTTGTAATCGGAAAAATTACCTTCTGATAAGAATTTAAAATCTTTAGGTTTCAAATTTTTATGCGCAGCAACTTGGATTTTGTAAAGATAGGCTTTAGCTACTGAAGATGTATCAGATTGATTTACCTTTAGGAGTTCATCATTTTTCCAATATAATTTTCTATCCTTTGAATTTGCTGCCAGCAAATTGGCCTGAACAAACGCTGAATATTCAGGCGAACCATATTTATAAGGTTGACCGGTTTTAGGGTCATTCGGAATTATGTTGGGTAAAGTATAGGAATTTTCCTCAGAATTGTACGATTCAGGTACGATAGCAAATAATGGGTTTGATTTAATTAATGGTTTTAAAGTTCCGTTATCCCAATACAATTTCCTGTCTTTTCCCAAATCAGCTATTTTATCAATTTTTTCAAAAGCATTATATACTGGACTTCCTATAGGATAAGGTTTTCCTGTGGATGTATCAATTGGAGAGGCTTTAGGTAGTATATAAGGATTATCCTCACTGTTATATTTGGGGGGTACAATTACATAATCGGGATTTTCAAGTATATTCTCAACATTATTAGCAGGGACATTCTGATCTGTTTTATCATTTTTATTATTGGCAATCAAATTGGAATCTACAACTTGAACGCTATCTGCTTGTCTTTTATAGATAATTGAGTCGGGAATTCCCATTTGATATATATCATTACAACAAGCCTTACCGATTAAAATATTTGAACCGACTCGATTACTGGTAATGTAACCCAGATTTTTATCTGAAGGAGAAATATAGTAGTATAAATCATTGGCAGCACCATTAACAGGAATACCCAAATTCAGGGGAATTGACCAGGCTGCATTATTTTCTTTGGAATAAAATATATCATAACCACCTAAATTCAGATGCCAATTAGAGCTGAAATATAGTTTCTGTTCAGATTGGTAGAAATGCGGGGTCATCTCATCTCCTATTGAATTTACAGGTTCACCAAGATTAATAGGATCGCTGTATTTTCCACTACCATAATGATAGACCTTCCATATGTCAAACCCACCAAAACCACCTTTACGAGTACTGGAAAAATAGATGACTTCTGACAATTCAGTACTATCAAAGGATACATGAGGCTGAGTAGTTGTGGCAATTTCGCGTGTGTTAAAAGGCAACAATTTTGGACGTTTCCATTTTTGCCTATTCTCATTGAATTCAGAGACGTATAATTTTGCAACAATATTCCAGTTCGCAGCTCTTCGGTATTTTCCTTTTGCCAAATAAAGTCTTTTACCGTCTAAACTCAAAGAAGAATTTCCAACATTTTTATAAGGATGATTTAAGCTATTTAATTGTACACCTTTGGCTAAGCCTTTGACTTCAGAAGTCATTATTTTAGAATAAAGATATTTTTTATTTGGATCACCAACATGTCTTCGACGTTCTGACATTGACTCGAAACGCATACTTGAATAATATAAAAAGTCTCCGACAAGATGAGGTGCAAAGTCTGCAAATTTAGTATTGACATTATCGCTTAGTCGCTTGACTGTATAATTTTCGATTTGAGATTTTAACAAATCTTTTGCAAAATCACAGGATAAAACCTCTTGTTCGGCAAATCTTTTAAATTGTTTAGTAATAGAAGTATCCAGTTTAAGAAAATTTTGAAAGCAAGCCTTAGCTGAATCGTATTGAACAAGCTGTTTTAAACATGTTCCCAAATAGTAATCCAATAAAGGGTAGTTGACTTTATAAACTGAATTTGAGACTTTTTCGAAATTTAATACTGCATCATCAAAGTGAAACATTTGTCTCAAAGCATCAGCATATCGATAATAAACTTTGATTTTCAGGTCATCATCTTCTCCCGATTCGTTATTTTCAATAGCGCTGGCATAAAAATTCATAGCCTTGTACATGTCGCCCGAAATATAGGCTCTATCTGCTTTTTTTAAATTTTTTTGTGCCGAAAGCGAAAATGTAAAAAATATAGTTGTTATAAATAGTATAAAATTTTTCATTTTAGGACGATTAGTGGTCAGAATGTCGTAAGATATATTTTATAAAAAAATAAATCTATACAAATTTACACTAAAAACAAAATAAAAACAAAATATTATAACGCAAAATTAGAATTATCCACAATTTTTAATACCTCATTCAAATACGGGTGAAGAAATTCAATCTCCGCAGCATGTAAATACAATCTTTTATCCTTATTACCATATAAATCATCGCCAACAATCGGACAACTTAGACCCATATAATGTGCGGCATGTACACGCAGCTGATGCGTACGGCCAGTTTGCGGATAAAAGTGAACAAGGGTTCTTCCATTTTTTCGTTCAATAACCTCAAAATACGTGATAGATTTTTTACCATTTTCAAAGGAAACCATTTGACGTGGGCGATTAATATAATCATCTGCTAAGGGCAATTCGATGATTCCTTTGTCTTCTAATACTAAACCTTCGAGTAGAGCTAGGTATCTTTTCTTCACCTTTCTCTGGATAAATTGTGCCTGAAGCGCTTTATAAATCGTCATATTTTTAGCAATTAACATCAGACCAGATGTATCCATGTCTAATCTGTGCACGACGAGTGGACCTGTCAACAAAGGATACTTTAACAAAAGACGTGCATAAACCGAATCCTGAATTTCCTTACCAGGAACAGAAAGTAAACCCGCCGGTTTTGATATGACCATAAGGTATTCATCCTCAAATAAGATATTGGGGTCTTCGATCATTGAACTTTCTGCCAATAAAACATTATCCTCCACCTCAATTCCTGCTAACATGTGTAACAAAATAGGTTGGCATTTGCCACGGCAGGCCGGATAAAATTGTTTGTGTTGTCTCATTTCATCCTTTGATGTAGCTCCCCACCAAAATTCGGCCATAGTTATGGGCTTATAACCCATTTTGAAAGCATGTTGCAAAAGGCGTGGAGCAGCACATTCGCCTGCACCAGAGGGAGGAAATTTTATTGCCGTGCCTGCAAAAATTTCTGAAAGACCTTTTGTCTGACCAGTAATATTCAAAAATTGAAAACCCTTATAAATAGACTCTTGAAGTCCGTTTGAAAGTAATTTACGTGCATCGGTTTTATCTTGAATAATTTTTTCATAAATTTTAATTTGTTCCTCAAGTATGGTAATTTTTTCTTTCCATTCTTTTTTCAGTCTTTTGAAAGCATAGCTTAAATCGATACTTTCTTTGTTGAGTTCGCTTAATAATTGGACATTGTCTGTTATAAAAGTTCGTCTCAAATCTCTTGCTGCTTTCTTCACCTCGATGTACTTTTTAAAATCATTTTGTTCTTTTACTGAAGTTTCTAAAGCCAATCTAAGTTCTTCTTTAATTTGAATAAAATTCTCTGAATTTTCAAGCTGATGAATTTCATTTGTTAAAACTTCGAATGATTTAAGACCTTTCAGGTAAAAACCATCTTCTTCCCAAAAATCGAAGACTGTAGGTACAAAGGGAAAGCCTTTTTCAGGAATAGGAATATTGCCTGAATATGCTGCGAGAAAACCTATTTCGGCATTTGAATTTTCAACTATCAGAACACCAAACATCTTTCCTCTGGGATTTATTTCATTGGGGTTAAGACCAAATTCCCAACCAAAGTTTTCTGCTTTGTATGCTAAAAAATCCATTAGCTGCTCTGAAGCAAGAACAGATAAGGGATGAGGTTGGTAATAGAAAGGATAACAGAATTTTTCAGGTGCAACGAACCCATCAGTTTTCATGTTAAATTTTACAAAAAAAGCATCAGTTGAACTTTGCATTAAAATTTTAATTTTGAAAATGCTGTATCATATATGTTGAGCAGCATTATTTTTTATTAAAAAAGGGGCCAAACTTAAAAAGTTTAACCCCATTTATAAATCTTAATTTTTAGCGCCTACTTTTTAGAAGTATCTTTCACTGCAGTATCTTTTGGAGCTTCAACCTGTTTGGGATTCTGAGGCTGATTGCCTGCTTTAATACCGTAAGGTGCAAAAACATCAGCAATTTGTTTGTTAAATGTTGCATCACCAATAGATTCAGCGAGTTCGAGTGCTTGTTGAGCTGTTGAAGTGGCCATAATGATTTCGTTCTCAAAAAGTGAAGCCATTCGTTGGTTTGCACAGGTAGTGAAAAGCGCAGCTCTATCTTTCTCAGCAGCTTGCATCTCAGTTTGGGCGTTGATTGCAATTTCGTTCATTTCTTTGCTGATTTGGTTTACACCACCCGCTCTCTGTACAATTGCAGTGATGAACCTTCTTTTGGTATCTATAACTTGAGTATATTCAGCAAGTTTTGAAACAGAGATAAATTTGTTAAAATATTTCAGTTTTTCGGCAGATGCTTTTGCGAGATTGAGCACATGTGGTTTTGCTTTTTCAGGTACACCCAAATCAATGAAGAGACTAAGACCCTCGCGGGAATAGTTTTCATCTATAGGGAAATTCATGTGCGGGAAGGCCTCATACATTCTTTCTAATACTTTGATAGCTCGTTCCTTATCACCATTTTGTTTCAGTGAATTCACCAATCTCCAAAAGGCAAACTGCTGTGTTTGTATACTAGGCGAATAACTTTCATCAACGAACATTTTGTACTTGTCGAAACCACCCCAACGGAATTTTTCCATCAGATTACGGTACATAAGGTCAACATCAACCCTACCCATTGAAAGGGCGCCGGCATTGCTACCATTATTTTGAGTAAGAATTGGGACGATTCGAAGCGCCATGCCTTCCAACTGAAGATAGTTTTTGAAGATGCCAATTTTCTCGGGACGTACTGTCACGGCAAAATAAATAGGGCGTTTCCATCCAGTTGCGGCATTGCTAGCAATAATATCAAAAAGTGCTATATCATCTTTATAAATAGCAGCTGCCTCCAATTTTAAATTCATTCTGTCAACGATCTGATCATCACTTACAGAAGAGGAAACAACCTTATTTCTTCGGATTTCATCTTTACTGATTGGAATGAAAAAGTCTGTAGCCGGAACAGAACTTGGAAATACCTGTGAACGAGTTTGAACGGGATTGGATGCTCCCATATGTTTTATCATGTCAATCATTGACATATTTCCTCTTGGTTGAACAGGTAAAATATTTCTGGCTGAACCACGATACGCGTCTTTAGAAATTGTCATAGGTATAGCATCGGAATCATTCATCTTACGACGTAATTGATCGATGTACCAATCGACAGCCAACAGACTGAAATTGACTACCCTAACATCGGTTCTGATGCCTTCTACTTCCTGAGCGTACCATAATGGATAAGTGTCGTTATCCCCATAGGTGAATATGATGGCATTAGGAGCACATGACTGAAGGAAATTATTAGCATAATCTCTTGCACCTGTGTGATTTGCACGTGAATTATCATCCCAGTTCTGGAATCCCATTATTAAAGGAGCTACCATCACAAGAGATGTGGCAAGACCTGCTCTGAGGGTAGAAGCCTTAAAAAAGGATTTCAAACCTGTATAAATGCTTGCTACGCCCATTCCAATCCATATACAATAGGTAAAAATTGAACCTACAAGTACATAATCACGCTCACGAGGTTCGCCAGGCGGTTGATTGGAGAAAATAATAATTGCCACTCCTGTTACTAAAAACAAGACTCCTACTGCAAGAGCATCCTGCGGACGTCGGGCTATATGAAATAAAAGTCCAAGAAGGCCAAATATCAATGGTAGGAAATAATAAGTGTTGCGACCCTGATCTTTCATGCTCGAAGGCAGGTCGGCTTGAGGGGTGAGTCGTTTATTGTCAATAAAATCAATGCCACTTATCCAGTTTCCTTTGGTCACATCGGATGCATAATAACCTTGTTGCGCATTTTGACGACCTGTAAAGTTCCACATAAAGTAGCGCAAATACATCCAGCCAATCTGGTACCTGAAGAAAAAGTCCATATTGTTATTCCAATCTGGTTTATCATCGGGAAGATCCAACCAGTTGCGATATTGTTTTTCACGGTTTTCGTCCATATGTCCCAAACGGGGAAAGAGCATCATATCTTCGTCATTATATACATATTCTCCTTTTTCGGAAACAACCTGATATGTAATTTTACCTGTGCTGCTTTTAACAGGTCTGTAAGACTTTCCTTTACTTTCATATCCAACTTGTTCAGCTGCAAAGTGAGGGCCATAAGAAAGCGGACGATCGCCATACTGTTCACGATTAATGTACGATAATAAGCTATATGGGTCGCTTGGATTGTTCATGTTAATAGGCGTATTTGCCTGGGCTCTGATCACAATGGATGCATAGGTAGAAAAACCCATCAGTGCCATAGCAAACATCATAAAACCAAGTTGAAGTCCATACATTTTTCTTGACTGACTGTAATTTAGACCGCCAACTACTAATGCAAAAAGAATAATCAAAAAGAATATCATACCTGATCCAACACCCATTCCAAAATCATTGACAAAGGTAAAGTCAAAATAGGCTGCTATCTGAGGCAATTTAGGGATAAAAATAGATTGAACAAACATAAGAATGACAAAACCTACTATGGCAGAGATACCGATATAGAGCCATGCCTTTCTTTCCTCGAGTTGAGTTTGTGTGTATGCAAACAGATACAGCGCAGGTATGGAGAAACCAAGTATTAAATGCAACCAAACAGGCATGTCGACAAACTGCATACCTACCAATAAGGCCAATCCCAAAACGGCAAAAACTGAATTATGGCTCATCGTCATTCCTCTTACATTACCTTTTTTGTAGTAGAATAAAATTGCCATAAACGGAATTGCCAATAAGCTCAAAAGGTGCACACCAATTGAAAGACCAATCATGTAGGCGATAAAAACCAACCAACGATCGGCTTTTTTACCATCAGCAACATACCAACGCAATGCCGACCAGATTACAAGACCTGTAAACCCTGATGACATGGCATAAACCTCACCTTCAACAGCCGAAAACCATACAGAACTTGCAAAAGTGGTTGCAAGGGCTGCAACAACTCCCGAACCCAATATAGCGATTTTATCTCCCAAATCTTCTACTTTCTGGTCATGTCCCAAAAGCGAAAGTTTTGTTAGTATGGTCGTTGACCAAAAAATAAACATAACCAATGCGGCAGTACAAAGACCCGACATGACATTTATTGCATAAGCTATATTGGCTTTGTCTGAAGAAAAAGTCTCGGCAACTTTGGCAAACATTCTGCCTATCATTAGGAACAATGGCGCTCCGGGAGGGTGAACCACTTCCAATTTATAAGCTGCCGATATAAACTCCCCACAATCCCAAAGACTGCTTGTGGGTTCTGCTGTAAGAATATATACAGTTGCAGCCACTAAAAACATGAGCCAGCCAACAATATTATTCATCAATTTGTAAGAATTCATTTTTTTAAGGTTATTGTCTGTCAAAACAGGCATTTGGTAAGAATAATTTTATATCGAGGTACTTTAATCTGCAAATTTAGTAAAACTATGTTTTAAGCCAAACAGCTGAGCAGTATTTTAAATTTATTATTAAATTTTGTGGCATAATTAATCCTTTGAATATACTTCTTTCGGATGGCAAAGATATTCATCACTAAAAATCCAAAGGATTTTGACAGACCATTCGGGGTCAAATATTGGTAACAGACACCATAGTGACTGTGCCCCCGACCCTGTTAGGTGGTCGTACACATAACTGCCGATAATTCCTTTCATCAGCAGCGGCAATAAAATACCGCGCTCCTCTGCTATTGTTTTTTCATATAGAGTGGGCTCTTTCTGTTCTGATCTACTATGGCTATTTCACGCAAAGGCACAAAGACCGCACTAGTTCTACTTCACGCAAAGAAGCGCAAAGCCGATGATCGTGGTGAAATAATTGCACACAGAGAAAAAGAGATCGCACTAGTTTTGCATCTCGCAAAGAGGCGCAAAGCTTATGTTCGTGATGTATTTATTGCACACTGAGAAAAAGAGAACATCCTTGGCTATTTCTCGCAAAGGTACAAAGACCGCAGTAGTTCTACTTCACGCAAAGAGGCGCAAAGCCGAACTAGATATTATGTCTTTGTTGCACTCTGTGGTTCCTTCGTGCACTCTGTGGTTAAAATTTCCCATGATTTTAAAATAGAATTTTTCTTTTTTTAAAAAAATCAAAAAAAGATACTAAAAACTGACAAAACTGACGTAGGTCATTCTTCCCTTGGTTTTCCGTCATTGAAATGGGGTTCACAGGGGTCTATCTTTGTATCATCAATAATTGAAACGGGAATTAAATATCTGTTGAAAATTAATTTAAAAATTTTTTACAATATATTTTTAGTCAGCTGTTTAAGCTTGTTTCAATTGAGAAAATAAAAAAATTTAAAAATTGACTCAGATCATTTTCAACTCGGGTACAGGTCATAAAAAT
>JBIPOO010000250.1:0-5862 GCA_044379045.1 Saprospira sp. | reverse complement strand
GGTGTGATACAATAGCTGCTGTTGATACTATTACAAGTAATGGCGACCAAATTATCCGAGAGAGATACCTTAATTGTCAAGACAGTACAGAAACAATAATTATGAATGTAGTGGGAAATTCACATACGTGGCATGCTTCTGCAACTAATGAATTTTGGAAGTTCCTTAGAAAATATAATAAGTGTGCAGGAACAATTACTACTGGAGTTCCCGACATTGAATGGAATGAAAATTTGACTATTTTCCCGAATCCTACTAATAGTGTTATAAATGTCTACTGTATAAAAGGATACCAAATTTATAGTTCGACAGGACAATTGGTAAAACAGAGTAGCCATGCAACAACTCAAATCACTATTTCAGACTTGCCAACTGGACTTTACATTCTAAAGACAGAAGAACAAGTGGGACGATTTATAAAGACAGAATAAACCAACGCATTATAATGACAGTACTGTATGACAACAAAGCAGACTGCAGAAAAAGAAAAACGACCGCACAACAGGGGTTTGGTCTCATTGCTGTCGGAGCAGTTTAATGCTCCGCAGACATCCCGATAGCTGCTTTCGGGAGTGATAAAAGTTCCGCCCTTCGGGTAGTTGCGGCACCTTAGTTACAAATAAAAATGAGAAATAATGAAAAAGTACTCACTTTATAAAATACTTTTGATTTTACTATCAACGAACCTATTTGGACAAACAACCATCTTGTCGAACCAGAACTTTAGCAGCGCTCAAATTATCCAAGGTATCGACACTTTAATTGTCTCGAATTGTGTCTTTGCAAACATTACAGGTGTGCCTCTTAGGATAACTAATGTTAAATATGTTTCTTTGAATGGAAATTTATTTCAAAATATAAATACGGGAAATGCTTCAGAAGCGGCAGTGACTGGTCGTGATATTGATTACTTACATAGCCGGGAGAATCACTTTTTTGAAATCACAGGAAATGCTTATCGTTTTCCATATCAAGGTAATCTGACATCTGCTGATAGATTAGGAACTATCAGGATTGAAAATGACAGCATCATAAATATTAAGTCTTTATCAACCATTCAAGGGAATGGAATATATATCTTTCATACTGATTCCATCTTTATTGAAAACAACTTTATAAAAAACATAGACCACAACGGAATTTCAGTTGGAAGTCCTACTAACACTGTACTGGAAAAAGTTAATTATTGCAGCATAAAAAATAACCTAATCGATTCTATTCTTGGAAATGGAATACTTGGAGGAGAGCAGATTTTAAATGCCTTTGTTTATGATAATACAATTAGTAACATAGCAACTGATGGAATAGGTGCATTGCCCTCAAATGGAGATCACGGAATCTATTGGCAAGCCCCAGATGCAGTTATTAGCGGTAACTTTATTGATAACAACCTGGATGGCACTGTTGGTTGCACTAATGGTTGTAGAGGCATTGGCATCTCTATTCGTACAAATGCCATGGTTTCGGCAAATAGAGTGTCTAACTGCGAAGGTGGTGGAATTGTTTATTGGGGAGATCATCCCGCAAATGGAACGCTTACCATAGCTAATAACATTATCTACGATAACACCCGTAATGGAATTTTGGTGAATGGTAGTTATAATGGAGAGACATATCCTGATACCATTTTAGTCTATCATAATACTGTCCTTAACATCAACCCAAATACAACTCCTCATCACTTCTATTCGCCCTTGTCCATGTATGATTATTACAGCGGTCCAATAGACCCTCAAGTTTTTAATCCTTATGCAGAGGCAGTGGGCAATTTACTGATCTTTGAAGGTATGACAGACAGCACCAAGTATGTATATGAATCTAATGTGATTTTCGACAAGAAAGCATTCAATTTTTTAATTAGTGGAGATCCTTCTATGGTAGATTATAATAATAGAGATTTAAGACTTTTATCCAGTTCGATTGCTGTAAACTATTTGTCTTCTATGGAACAAAATGTAAATGAAGACTTCTTTGGCACAATAAGAACAGCTCCATTTGATGCTGGTGCTCACGAATTCTCTAATTTATCAACAAACATTTCAGATTTACCTTATCAAGACAAATTCGTAACACTTTTCCCAAACCCTTTTCAAAATGTTCTGAACATTGAAAGTAAAGAAGAAATAAATAGAATTGAGGTTTACAATATTAAAGGTGAGCTTATTTATACAATGAATAAAATTCAAAATAAAAATCTTCAATTGGACATTAAGCTTGACATTGGTTTATATTTAATTTCTATTCAAATGAGGAATGGAAAAATTGTTAATCAGTTGATAGTTAAATCATAAACTTTGCCTGACAAAAGCTATGACGATAATGGCTCCTCCGTCAGGCAAAGATTCCGCCAACAAAAAATTAAGTAAATCATGAACAAAGAAACAATAAAAAAAGAACTGACAGAGAAGCATAAGGAGTTTGTTGACTATATTGACAGTTTATCTGACAACGACTTTTTGAATACAAAAAACAATCAAAAATGGTCAGCAGGTCAACATCTTGAACACATTTATTTATCTGTGCGACCTGTGAATTTAGCATTGCTTTTTCCTAAAATTTTTATAAGATTATTGTATGGAAAACCAAGAAATACAAGAACTTACAAACACTTAGTAAACGACTATCAAAAGGTACTAAAAAATGGTGGAAAAGCAGGTGCATTGTATATACCTAAAAGTGTTTCAATCAGCAAAAAACAAAATCTTATTAATAATTTAACAAAGTTAGTTGTTGTATTGAATAGAAAAATAGATAAATTAAGTGAAGCTGACTTAGACACACATATTCTACCTCATCCACTAATTGGCAAAACTACAATTCGTGAAATGCTTTACTTTACGATTTATCACGTTCAACATCATCAAAAAGCTATCAAAGAAAACTTAAACTAATTTGTTGTGGAGTTGATATTTAGCAAGGAGACAATTAGGTAAAAGGACGGATTGAAAAAACAATCTTTATGAAAACTAAAAAAAGAAAAAAATGAGGAATAAATTACCCTTCAGAATGCTTGCAATCGTAGGATTATTTTCAAAGACTTTACTTCTGCTACAGTGCAAAAAGAAAGACGATACAACTGACGCTCCACCATCAAACAATCCACTATCCGACATCAACAATACACTAGGTTTCGGACTACTTAACAAAGTTAAAGGTATTTGGAATGGACCTGTTACATCCTCTACAGCTCTAGGTGCTTACCCCGAGTGGATTGTCGATTTCAGACCAATATCTGAAAATCAGATTTCTGCAAAAAATGAATTAGACAGCTTGAACGACATTCACATGAGTTTCTTCATTGCAAAATACAATAACGAGTATCGTGTTTGTTTTCGTAATGGCGGTTCTTTTGGTGGTCAAACAAGGGTGTCTTACTTTTTGGCAGACAGCGTTTCTGAAACCTATTAGATTTATCTCGGTTTCTTAATGTTGATATCCATTTTTTTATTGGGTATATTTTATCCCAGTTTTTATCTGTTTTTAATAGTACCTTTTTTAGAGGGATTAGTAGCATTTATAATTTTTAGCATCTTTTTTTGGAATAAAAAATGAAACATCAATATGGAACTTACTTTTTCTATCGAAAAAATTCCGACTACAGCTCAAATAATTTATCTTTTCAAAAAACTTAAAACTTCAATGCTCGACCGAGAGCTAAGATATAAACCGTTAAGTGCAGCTCTATTTTTCTATCGACAAGAAATACAGATAAAGTCTATGAAACCTATGAAACAATTACTTACGGTTCTGATTATTTTGCTGTCAATGTCGATGACGAATGCTCAAACAATTAACTGTTCAGATTTTTCTATATTGGGATTCGGGCCAGATCAATTCAATTCAGGAAATTCAGTTGTTCACATTCATTTTGGGGGCGACACAATAGATTTTATTGATTATCCTTTCATTTCAGTAGTAACTGATTGTAATGGAGATACAATTGCAACCGGCAATATGAATTTCTTCGGGCAGACAGGCCAAACAGTTCAGTCTTATCCTGTAACAGGAAACATCACAAACGCATGTCTACCCATTACTGTAGAATTTATATATGGCAATACAAATTTACAGATTGATACATGTACATTTTCTTTGAGTTCCTTAGCAACAGCACTTACATGCAATGATTTTGTTCCGAATGGCATTGAAGCTGATCAATCCAACACACTCATTAACATCTCTATGCAAGGCAGTACAAATGCCTTTATTGCTAATCCGCGTATATCCACCGTAACTGACTGCGTGGGTGATACTATCGCAACTGGTTTTATAAATTCCTTAGGTCAAATAGGTCAAAGCGCTCAAGGATATCCAATAACCTCAATTGGAAATACAATTTGTTATCCCATCACTATTGAGTTTATTTTTGAAAACACAGATTTTGAAGTCGATACCTGTTTTTTAAGCTTGGACAATAGCAGTGCAACTTCAGAATTGTCTTTCGGTAAAGGTACATTTTCAATTTTTCCAAATCCAATGAATAATGAATTTTATATTCACACTAATTCTGGTAAAGTTGGAACCAAATATCTCATTTATGATTTTACCGGAAAGCTTATGATTAGTGGAATGCTTGCATCAGAAAATACACATATAGATATAAGTAATTTTTTAGCTGGGATATATTTTATAAAAATGGAAGATAATTTAGGACAAACATTTAAAATCGTAAAACAATAGACTGCACTTCACAGCAGAATCACTTTTCTCAACAGCTGATTGTTTTGTAAAAGTTTAACTAATGCATTAAACCATTAAAAGAAAAATAAGTCTAATCAAAAAAAGACATAATGAAAACAATACTTCAATTCGCAATTTTGCTTTTATTGAGCAAAATTAGCTTTGCTCAAACCGATATTTACGATAGCATTTATGTTGGTGGACGCTGGAGAACTTTTCAAACTCATCTTCCGACAGGTTATAATCCCAATCAAAATTATCCCTTGGTATTGGCATTTCATGGGGGTGGCATTTTGGGGTATCAATCTATCGAATTTCAATCAAGATTATCTCAAAAATCAGATTCGGCAGGTTTTATTCTTGTTTATCCCGAAGGAGTAAAAATTGCAGGTAACAGAACCTGGAATGCAGGTGATTGTTGTGCGCCATCAACAACTCAAAATATTGACGATGTTGGTTTTGTAAATTCATTGTTGAATAATTTATTTGCTAGTAGACCAATTGATACTACCCGTGTATATGCAACAGGTTTTTCAAATGGTGCCTTGTTGTGCTATCGTCTTGCTAACCAATTAACTAATCGATTTGCTGCAATTGCACCTGTTGCAGGAGATTTAATGTACTATCCCTGGAATCCTGCAAGGTCAATTCCAATTATTAGTTTCCATTCATATCAAGACCAGAATGTAAAGTATTTTGGGGGTGTCACAGTAGGGTCAACCGGCACATATTTTCCACCTCAAGACAGTATGTTTAATATAATTAGTTCGAATTATTCCTGCGATATTCCAAAAGATACTTTATATCACAATCCAAATGAATACGATCATTTCAGGTATTCTAATTGTTCCTGTAATGCTGTAATCGAACAATATGTCAGCTTCGATGGTGAACATTCATGGCCAGGAGGCCTTTCATCAGGCGGAGTCAGTGCAAGCAATCAATTTAGTGCAACATATTTAATGTGGCAGTTTTTCCAAAACTATACAACAAGCTGTTTAACCACTGGCATTATTGAGCATTTAAATCCTAATTACAGTATTGTTTATCCAAACCCATTCTCAAACAAAATCAACCTGACGAACACGACAGGTAATGAATACTTTACGCTCATCAATTATTTTGGACAGATAGTTTGGTCGGGTAAAGACATTGAGATGCAAGATTTTTCAGAATTAACTA
>JBIPOO010000052.1:0-19519 GCA_044379045.1 Saprospira sp. | reverse complement strand
TTTTTTGCAAGAAGTGGTGAAAACGAATGCACCAAAAACAGCAGCAAGAATTGCAATTTTTTTCATGACTATTTAAATTTAAGATTTTTTAAAATATTAAAATAAAGGGTTCGGAAAACCGAAAATCTAATCAATATTTCGATTAGAAATGGAACATCAGGTTGATAGCACCACCCCAAACACCTGTTGCAATACCAAAATTGGTCAGGACATCAGAATTTACATCGCTAACATTGATTACAGTACCAGAATTAGCTTCCCACTCTTCTCTTACTACCTCAGAACGATTCGTTCCAGTGTAACGGAGACCAAGTGTAAACTCAGCTCCGATTGAGATTTGAGGAGCAAAGAAGTACTCAACACCAGCAAAACCCAAAGCTGTCAGATTGAAGCTGTTAGGATTTGTACGGCTGATGATACGTGAAGAAACATTGTTGCTTACTCCTGTACCAAAGTTAGTAGTAGAAGTTGGAGCCTGATTGCCCGCAGTGATAGCATTGCCATAAGTGTAAGACTCACTTGAGGTAGATAAACCTACAAGCGCCTCAGCACCATAAACACCCATCAAGCGACCTTTACCACGGCGCCATTCCATACCACCACCCAATTGAACATTGAAGCTGCTGCTGACGAATTCGTCTTCAACTTCAATATTGCTTTGAGGAACAGACTGACCATCGAGGATAACGCGGTTAACGTCCTGAACAGTAGACTGATTGATTGAGAATCTTGCGCGGATTGCGTTTGATTCAGAAAGGAAGTACTTTCCATAAAGGGTACCACCTGCGCCAGTACCGCCAAGGTTTGCGAAACCAGCAGCGGGATTGTTGTTGTTGGTGTTACCATTGAACATGTTACCAGCATAACGGAGGAAAGGCAATGCATCGAAACCGATTGCATATGAACCAGCCTCAGGCAAAACGTTAATACCGTTTTTATTGGTAATCTGTTGTACACCACTTGTTGTTTCTTCTTGAGCACTGATTGTACCAAGAAAAGAAACGAACGTCAAAACGAATAAAATTGACAGTTTTTTCATAAAAAATTTGGTTCTTTAGAATAAAACAACTATGTTAAAAAAATATAAAAAAGCTATTAAGCTATATAAGACAAATTAAATTTCAAAACAACTATGCTATGTTCTAAATTTCAGTACAAAGTTATGCTAAAAGTTTTCAAATAAAAAAGTGGTTTATGTAATAATTTAAATAAATAAATTTTAATAAAATTATAAATTATTGATTACCATTGGCTTATAAGTGTATTTTACAAAAAATGATATTACTCATTTTAAAAAATCTTCCTAATTTTAACTATTTTCATAGTTAAGACGACGACTTTATACATAAGGTTGGAAAATCAAAAAAAATCATTTTATCATGCTAAGTCCCTAATTCCTTTTGTTTAACTTTGCTCAATAAAGCACAAATATGTCAGAAATCGATCTGCTGTTTATGAGGCGATGTATAGAAATTGCTCAATTGTCGGCTGGTATGAATCGTCCAAATCCTGAAGTGGGTTCTATAATTGTTCATCACAATAAAATAATAGGTGAAGGTTGGCATGCAGTTTACGGCAGTGCGCATGCAGAAGTAAATGCAATTAATTCAGTTCAAGATAAAAGCCTTCTGAGAGAAAGTTGCCTTTATGTAACACTTGAACCTTGTTTTCATTTTGGGAAAACAGCACCCTGTGTAGACCTTATACTTAAACATCACATTCCAAGAGTGGTTATTGGATGCAGAGACCCATACCACGAGGTTGCCGGTCAAAGTATTGAAAAATTAAAAAAAGCTGGAGTTGATGTTATAACAGGAGTACTCGAAAAAGAAGTCGCCTGGCTCAATCGAAGATTTTTTTGTAATGTCCAAAAAAAACGCCCTTATATTGTATTGAAATTTGCCGTAAGCAGCGATGGCTTTATGGGAATCAGCGCTGAGCAGGTGCAGATCTCAGGGCCAATGTCGAAATCTTTTGTGCATAAATTGAGGGCAAATGAAGCCGCGGTAATGGTTGGTACCGAAACTGCTGCATGTGATAATCCACAACTAAACCTCCGTTATTATTTCGGAGAACAACCGACAAGGGTTGTTTTTGACAAAAATTTAAGACTGCCGGAAAGTCTCAACTTATTCGATGGAAAACAAAAAACCTTGGTTTTTACTGCATCTGAGCACTTTTTTCAAAAAAATAATGTGGAATTTATTCGCTTGAATTTCAACTCTGCTGATTTTTTACAAAAAGCTATGCATGAACTTTATTTGAGAAAAATCAGTTCTGTCCTAATTGAAGGCGGGGCCAGCTTACTCAACTCCTTTTTGAGTATGAATTTTTGGGATGAAGCTTATATCATCAGAAGCAGTACTAAATTAATTAACCAAGGGATTGAAGCCCCAATACTAAGTCCGGCACTTTGTCAAGCAATAGAACAATTGGGCAACGACAGCATTGAACATTACATTAATAACAAAAACACCCCATGAGTTTCTTTTGCAAAATATGCTCAATTGTCGCACTATCTGTACTCTGCTTCAGTTGTCAAAATGCCGATGCTTATGGAAGTGGCGGAGAAAAACTCATTGTGCCTGATAGCCTTGAAAAACCGTTGCATCTAAGCTATGCCTGGCTTGCAAAAACGGATTATAAAAGCAGTGATGCCTTAGTCAATCAAATACCTGTTCCAAAAGGCTATCGCAGGGTGCAGGCCCCAAAAGGCTCATTTGCCGAATGGCTGAGATACTTGCCTTTAAATTCCAGGAGTTCAAAAGTTATGCTTTACGATGGGAGCGAAAAATCATATCAGAAAGGCGCAGAAAGAATTATAAATATTGAAATTGGCAATAGCGACTTGCAACAGTGCGCCGATGCAGTCATGCGGCTTAAAGCCGAGTTTCATTACAGCAGGGGCGAATACAATAAAATTCATTTCAATTTCACCAGTGGCCACAAGGTTTCATTCGATGACTGGCGTAAAGGTAAAAAACCAACTATAAAGGGAAATAACGTCAGTTTCAGTGCCATAGGAAGTCAAACTGACAATACTTACTCCAATTTCAAAAAATACCTTCGCATGGTTTTTTCTTATGCAGGCACAGCCTCATTGGAAAAAGAATTGGCTACTGCTGAAATAAGAGAAATAAAAGCAGGCGACGTATTCATTAAAGGGGGTTTTCCAGGACATGCTGTGCTTGTAATGGATGTTGCCGAAAACATTGAAAATGGCTCAAAAATCTTCCTCCTTTCGCAGAGCTATATGCCGGCACAAAGCATCCACCTGCTTAAAAATTTTGATCATAATGCCCGCCTATCTCCATGGTATCCGCAGGATTTTGGCGAAACACTACACACGCCTGAGTGGGAATTTAAATCCAGCTGCTTAAAAAAGTGGAAATAGCCTCTGTCATCATAAAAAAAGCTGACACCCTATTCGAGTGCCAGCCATTTCATCATAAAAACAAGCTTATCAGGCCTTACCTTTTTTAGGTTTTTTATCTGTATCGGCAAAATTGATAATCATCACATCATTTTCACCAAGACTTGCATTCAAAGTCATTCCTTCCTTTAAATCTGACTGATTATTAAGAATAAACTCAGCGAGTGGATCTTCGAGATATTTTTGAATGGCACGGTTGAGTGGACGTGCCCCAAACTGTGGGTCGTAACCTTTTTCAGCAAGATAATTTTTAGCCTTTTCGTCTAAAGTTAAGTTATAACCGAGATCTTTTACACGTTTGTAAAGATTCTTGAGCGAAAGATCGATAATTTTAAAAATATCTGACTTATCTAAAGAGTTGAAAATAACCACATCATCAATACGATTCAAAAACTCGGGCGAAAAAGTACGTTTCAGCGCAGTTTCAATAACAGATTTTGCTTCGTTATCGGCAGCTTCCTCTTTGGCTTGAGTTGCAAAACCGACACCAGTGCCAAATTCTTTTAGTTTGCGCACACCAATGTTCGAAGTCATGATGATGAGCGTATTCTTAAAATCCACCTTGCGTCCAAGACCATCGGTCAACTGACCATCGTCCAAGACCTGGAGCAAAATATTAAAAATATCGGGATGCGCTTTCTCTATCTCGTCTAAAAGTACAACTGAGTATGGTTTTCTGCGTATTTTTTCGGTAAGCTGTCCACCTTCCTCATAACCAACATAACCGGGAGGCGCTCCGATAAGACGGCTTACGGAAAATTTCTCCATATATTCCGACATATCAATACGAATCAAAGCATCCTCCGAATCGAACATCTGACGGGCAAGAACTTTTGCAAGTTCGGTTTTTCCAACACCGGTTGGTCCCAAGAAAATAAATGATCCAATTGGTTTGTTGGGCGCTTTCAATCCTACCCTATTGCGTTGTATTGCTTTGGTAATTTTAACAATGGCTTCATTTTGACCAATGACTGCTCCCCTAAGATCTTCTGTCATGCCCAGCAATTTCAGGCTTTCACTTGCAGCTACATTGCTTACCGGAATGCCTGTCATCATAGAAACTACCTCTGCAATGTCATCGACAGTTACAGGGAATCTTTTCGATTTTGATTCCTCTTCCCAATCGAGACGAGCCTGTTCGAGCTGACGGATAAGTTTCGATTCCTGATCGCGGAAGTTTGCAGCTTTTTCATATTCCTGATCGCGAACTGCCTGATTTTTCAGTTCCTTTGTCTGTTCTATGTTTTCTTCGAGCTGAACTATGTGTTGAGGAACATGAATATTTTTCAGGTGAACACGCGCTCCAACCTCGTCCATTACGTCAATTGCCTTATCAGGCAAAAAGCGGTCGGAAATGTAACGATCTGAAAGTTTAACACAAGCCTCAAGGGTTTCATCAGCGTAGATAACATGATGGAACTCCTCGTACTTTTCGCGGATATTTTTCAGGATATGAACAGCCTCTTCGGGTGATGGTGGATCGATGATTACTTTTTGGAAGCGTCTGTCAAGCGCACCATCTTTCTCGATATATTGCCTGTATTCATCGAGCGTAGAAGCGCCAATACATTGCAATTCGCCACGAGCAAGCGCAGGTTTAAAAATATTGGAAGCATCGAGCGAGCCTGTGGCACCCCCTGCTCCTACAATTGTATGAATTTCATCAATGAAGAGAATTACATCGCGGGTTTTTTCCAACTCGTTCATGATTGCTTTCATACGCTCTTCGAATTGACCACGATATTTGGTACCTGCTACTAAGGCAGCGAGGTCGAGCATCACAATGCGCTTATTGAAAAGCGTTCTTGAAACTTTTCTTTGCTGAATTCTTAGGGCCAGTCCTTCTACAACTGCAGTTTTACCCACACCCGGTTCTCCAATGAGAATAGGATTATTCTTTTTGCGACGCGATAAAATTTGAGAAACGCGTTCAATTTCTTTTTCACGACCAATGATTGGATCAAGTTTTCCGTCTTCGGCTTGTTTGGTAACATCGCGACCAAAATTATCGAGTACGGGAGTGTGCGATTTTGACTTAGACCCACCTTGTGCTCTTTTTTGCTGCGAAGCCTTTTCTTCATCTTCAAAGCCCTCATCGTCCGGCATTTCATTTCTTAGGTCCGGATTTGTTTCAGAAAGGACAAATTCCAATTCGGTTTTGAAAATTTCATAATCGACATCAAAATCCATAAGGACAGTTGCAGCCGGATTATCTTTTTCCTTGAGGATAGAAAGCAGAAGATGTTCTGTGTCGACAATACCAGACCTCATCATTTTTGCTTCGAGAAAGGTTACTTTTAGTACTTTTTCTGCCTTTCGGGTAAGTGGAATGTTTCCGATGTTATAAGCTGGCTGAACTTTAGCGCTGCCATTTTGTACAGCATCTTCCAGCGCTTTGCGTAGCGTTCCGGTATTTACCTCCAAAGATTCAAGCACTCTAACAGCAATGCTGTTTTTGTCATTAAGGAGTGCCAAAAGCAAATGCTCAGTTCCTATATAGTCGTTCCCCATACGCATAGCTTCTTCCCTACTGTACGATATTACCTCTTTTACTTTTGGTGAAAAACGGTTGTCTGCCATAATTTTAAATTTGATTTAGAAAGAAATAAACTTCTCTGCGAACTAACGCTCAAGTAGAAGTTGAACGTAAAAAAAAGAATTATTTTTCAATTCAGGAAAGATTTTTTAGACAATAACATAAATTTACGAAACCCGACGCTCTAAAAAAGTATTTTAGCCAATAGTATCTTGTTAAACCCAATTACTTCGTTAAAACTTTTTAGCGAAGCTCGAAAATACAATAAAATAACATTTTTTTGAGTGAATCATAGTCAACTCTATGTTAGATGAAAAAAGTTGACAAAGTGCATTATTTTGACTCGTCAGTAGAACGAGATCGAGCTGTAATAGATTTTCTTGATGCAATAATTGGGTTAAAAGAATAAATGTCCGTATCTTGCTGTTCAAAATAAAAATAAATTAGTCACTCACAATTTTGTATTTCAGAATCAATTGGATGTATTTTTCATGATAACAGTAAAACAAAATCTTAGTGCCATAAGTTATTTTTTTTATCTTAAATCTAACCAAATTCACAAAATTAATTAGCAAACATGAAATACTCTGTCGAGAAACAAGATGAATTTACCATTTTTACAATGGGTGAAGAAAACTTAAATTCAGCCAAAGCACCAAACTTAAAAACCGAATTTCACTTGCTTGCTGAACAGGGGGTTAAAAATTTAATTCTTAACCTTGAAACTGTAAAATTTGTTGATTCATCCGGACTGAGTGCAATTTTATATGCAAACAGACTTTGTACAGACAGAGATGGCCTTTGCGTTATTACCGGTATAGATCATCCAAATGTAAAATCACTCATCACCATTTCGAGACTTGATTCTGTGCTCGACATACAGAGCAATACATCCGATGCTGTCAAGTACATTATGATGCATGCTTTAAAGTCAGAACTGGAATTGGACAACAATAAAGTATCCGAAGAAGACGACGAGGAAGATAAATAATGTCTGTACAACTGAGCATCCTCGGTTCAAATGCTGCCGTGCCGGCGCATGGTAGAAATATGACTGCACAGTTGCTCAACATGCGTGAGCATCATTTTTTGATTGATTGCGCCGAGGGCACACAGCATCAGTTTCAGCGTTTTGGTTTCAAATTACAAAAAATAAATCATATTTTCATAAGCCACCTGCATGGAGATCATATCTTCGGGCTACCTGGCTTTTTGTTGTCGATGAGTTTGAATAATCGAAAGGATACCCTTCATATCTTTGGACCTTTCGGTATAAAAACTTACCTCGATACTTGTTTCAGCATATCTCAGAGTCATCTGAGCTTTGAAATTAAGTTTCTCGAAACCGATCCTCAAAAAAGTTACTTACTTTTCGAAAATAATGATTTGACCGTAAATAGCTTTCCCCTACTTCACCGCATCCCCACGCAGGGATTTCTGTTTAGAGAAAAAATACAGCCGAGAAAGATGCTGAAGGAAAAAATTGGTGAATATGGAATTCCTTTTCAGGATATTACAAAAATAAAAGAAGGTAAAGACTGGATGAGTCCCAATGGTAAGCTCATAAAAAATTCTGAGTTAACTTCTGACCCTGCAGCTCCCAAATCTTTTGCTTACTGTTCAGATACAGCTTTTTCCAATCAAATAATACCTATTGTAGCTAATGCTGATTTGTTGTACCATGAGGCAACCTATACGCATGATCTACTCGAACAGGCAAATTTAAGTGGCCATTCAACTGCAATACAGGCTGCAGAAATTGCAAAAAACGCCGGAGTAAAAAAACTGCTGATCGGTCATTTCTCATCGAGGTATGCCAACCCTCAATGCTTGCTCGATGAAGCAAAAACAATTTTTCCGAATACCGAATTGGCGATTGACGGGCATATATATTCAGTCGATTGATTGCTATTCAGCTAGCTTTTCCTTGCCATCTTCGAATATATCCTTGAGGAGATCCGCCAGGTCATCTTCCGACAAACCATAAAGCACCGGCCATTCGCGGCATAACCGCTTTACAGCTGGTTTAATCGCTATTTTGTTAGAATTTAGCTTTTCACCTATCAAAAGCAGGAGTCTGTCTGTTTTCCCGTACCGCTTCAAAAGATCGTCGCCATAGCGTACGTAAGCATACCCCAGTGCGTTCTCCCAAAAATAGATTGTCTCAGCCTGAGAAAGCTGATCGGAAAACTTTGGATAACATTCAAAAACTGCATTACGGAATTTTTTGTCAATCAGATCCCAGTTATAATCAGTTTTTAATCTTTTTTTGATACCGACATCTTTAACAAGCGCATTTATTTTATTTTGAAAAACTTCCACTTTATCGGGGCAATTTTCTTTACAGGAAATAAAAGAACCCAAACAGAGACAGTTCAACAAAATAAATGTGCGAACATTCCATCTATTGTAATTTATTTTAACACTCCACCTCATTTATATAGAATAAAATTTTTCATAGTTGCTGAATAAACAAAAAGTGTTATTGTTCCGTATTACATAATTAAGACTCTAAAAATCAAAAGTCGAAAAATTTAGCGTAAAATATTTAACATTGACGGCACAAATGTCATTTTTTTTCATTTTTTATGTATTTTTACCTCAACTGTTTATGTGAAAAATCTATATCTGATATATGCATATTTATCTATCGGGACAAAATATCAAAGCGATATTCATTTACTTCTTTATCAGTCTGTCACTGTATTCATTTGCACAGACATCGACGGTTACGCTTTGCGAAAGTCCAAACCTTTTTGTAAGTAATGGTTTATCCCTTACTCCTGGTATAAATTTTAGCGGGTCTGTTCCGGCAGGCAATGTGGTCACAGATGTCAGGGTATCTGTAACCTGGTCGCGCCCCCAAACAACCTGCGCCGGTATAAATGGTACAGATAATGTTTCGGAAGTTGAAATGTCATTAATTGGCCCGAGCGGTATTTCCAGAACATTAGTAGGCCCTGGTGGAAGCTGGTCTGGCACTGGAACTGTAAACAGCATTACTACAAGTTTTAGAGATGGCGCATCTAGCATTACAGGTTTTCCTAATAATGGTATTAGTTACAACCCTGCCACTTCACTTGCATCAGTACTACCAGCAGGAACAGATTTTTTGGGCGCTCTTGGGGCGGGTTTGTGGCGGTTGGAAATCGTTGACAACAGTGCCAATTCAACCGGCATTTGCATTCAATCCTACTGCATAACAATTATTTCCTGCGCTGCTCCTCCCCTCACTTCGAGATGCAGAGCTACTGCAATTTTAAAATTGGATACATTTGGATTGAGAACGCCTGCATTTTCTGATCTGAATCTCAACAGCGACACCTCATGTTTGCTCTCCACTGTCAGGTTTTCACTCAATGCATCCGGAACTCCTTTGTTAAATTCTGCTTTCAATTGCTCCAATGCAGGTACCACCTTTCCGCTTTACATGGTCCTTACCGATAAGCTTGGAAGATCTGCTATCTGCCCTACTCCAACATCTGTAACAGTTCGAGACTCAGTAGCTCCCGATGTTCCTGAATGCAGAATATTCAGTGCCACGGCCGACACAGTTTATCTGAACGCAGCCGGAGTTGCAACTTACAATGTTTCCCAACTTAGCCCTACAGATGCCTGTGGAGTGAGTACTGTTCAGATTTCAAATGGTTACATCGTAAATTTCGGGAACACTGTTACTTTCAATTGTTCACCTAATACAGCAGCCGGTATTCACGGAACGGGAGCAAACAATCTTTATGCAAGGGTAAGAGATGTTAATAACAACTTTAGGAATTCTCTATCAGTTTCATCTTCCTTTTATCCTTCCTGCAGAATAAGAATTTTGGCCTTTGATACAATCCCACCCAATGCAATATGCCATCCAACCAGAACGTTGACACTCGCCTCAAATGGATTGGTTACAGCAACAACAACGACAATCGATAATGGCTCCTTTGCAACCTGTGCCCCATCAGGACCTTTGCTGTACACAATAAATAATTCTGCTTCTGTTACTTATACCTGCGACAGCATTGGCAGTAGAACGGCTTTTCTGATTGTTACTAAGAACAACACCCCACAGCAGGGTGGAATCAGTCGTGACACCTGTACTACTATAATCAATGTAGTGGATGTTACGCCTCCTAATCCCATTTGCTCAGGTACAGCCCTTCAACTTTCTGCAACAGGCAGCGTTTCTGTGGCTGCTTCTACGATAGCGGCATTCAGTTCAGATAATTGCGGTCAAATGAGTTATTCTTTCAGTACCGGTCTGAACCGTACTTTCGATTGCTCAAACCTTGGTGTTAATATTGTCACTGTTTCGGTAACCGATGGCTCAGGCAATGTATCCACCTGCAATGCAAGCATTACTGTAACAGATGTTACTGCACCTGTTGCCAATTGTCAAAATATAATTGCCTATCTCAATGCCACAGGAACTGTAAATATCCCTGCCACTTCCATCAACAATAGTTCTACCGACTCCTGCGGCATCAGCAGCTACCTGTTAAACGGATTGGGGTCAGTTAATTATAGTTGCGACAGTGTTGGGGTCAGAAATGTGAGATTAACTGTAAGTGACGTTTCTTCAAATTCCAGTTCTTGCAATGCTACGGTCACTGTTTTAGATACTGTAAGGCCAAATGCAATTTGCCAGAACAGAACGGTTTATCTTAGTAGCAGCGGTCTTGTAACAGTTTCTGTAACGGAGATTGACAATGCCTCGACTGATAACTGCTCGATTTTGAGCAGAACCATCAACGGTCTTAGCCCAGGTACTCGTGAAACTTATACTTGTGATAGTATAGGAATCAGAACTGCCATTTTGCAAATAAATGACGTTAATGGCAACAGCAGAACCTGTTCAGCTACTATACAAGTATTGGATTCAATAAGACCCAACGCTGTTTGTAGAAATATCAACGCCTTTTTGGGCGCAACTGGTACGGTTTCCATCAATGCTGCTCAAATCAATAACGGTTCGACAGATAACTGTGCTGTAACCAATTATCAGCTCAGCACCACAAGTTTTAACTGCGACAGTATAGGAACCCGTAATGTAACCTTACAGGCAAGCGATGCCAGCGGAAACAGCAGAACCTGCTCAGCAACCGTAACAGTCCAGGACACTACGAGACCAGTAGCACAATGCCGAAACTTTACAGTAATACTGAATGCGGCTGGCACTGCAACATTAACTACAGCCGACATCAATAACAGTTCAAATGATAATTGTAGCGTTTCATCCCTACAGTTTTTGGGACTTGCTGTTGGCACAAACATTAACTACAATTGCGATAGCACAGGCACAAGAACAGCCATATTGAGGGTAAATGACCAAAATGGCAATTTTTCAACCTGTAACGCCACTGTAACTGTAAGCGACACTACAAGACCAATTGCACTTTGTCAAAATATTGTTGCTCATTTGAACAGTGCTGGAACCGTAACGGTAAATGCCTTACAACTCAACAACGGATCCAGCGATATTTGTGGCATTAATACTTATTTTATAAACAATTCAGGAAGTTTATCACAAACATATACCTGTACAAATATAGGTTCGAACAGTGCTTCGTTGATTGTTGTAGACAAAAATGGAAATACCAATACCTGCATTGCATCAATTGATGTCAGAGATACGGTAAAGCCAAGTATGAACTGTTTAAATACAAATGTTTACATAAACCCTTCAGGATTTGCACTAATCAGTCCTTCAACTATCAATAATGGTTCTTCCGACGCCTGCGGTTTTGCCTCGTTGTCTGTCTCTGTCGATACTGTCAGATGCGCAAATATAGGCAATGTAAGTGTGCGCCTTCGCGGTACGGATATAAACGGCAACTCTGATTCCTGCACAGCTGTAGTAAGTGTTATTGACACTGTACGGCCTCTTGCAATATGCCAAAATGCCACAGTATATCTCAATAACACAGGTACAGTTTCGCTCAAGCCAATTGATGTTAATAATGGCTCGAGTGATAACTGTAACAGTATTTTCACCATCAAAGTCAATGGGTTGGATTCTGTTATTTTCAACTGCTCGAATAGCGGGGCACAAACAGTTCTTTTGCAAATTTTTGATACAAACGGTAACGTTGGCTCATGCAGTGCTCAAGTCACTGTAATTGACAGCGTTAAACCTACAGCAATATGTGGCAACATAACCCTGCCGCTTGACGCATCCGGAAATTTGTCACTGAGTGCCGGAACACTCAATAACGGATCTTCCGATGCATGCGGTATCAACACATTCAGATTCAATAATGGTACCTCGATAAGAACTTTTAATTGTACGAATATAGGTATCAACAATGTAAGTTTATTGGTAAGCGATGCTAATGGAAATACTGATTCATGTAATGCAGTGGTCACGATTCAGGACCTTACGGCACCTAATGCTATCTGTCAGGCTACCTTAGTATACCTCAACAATCTTGGCGTCGTAACAGTACAGGCTACTGAAATCAATGCCGGCAGTAACGATGCCTGTGGAATTGACACTATGTTTGTGAGTCCTGCAAATTTTAACTGCAATAGTATTTCTACACCTCAAAACATCACACTTACGGTCATTGACAATAACAATAACAGCGCAAGCTGTCAGGCTACAGTTAATGTTGTCGATAGTGTAAGACCCAGCATGATCTGTTCAAATCCAACAGTTTATGTCGATGCTTTGGGTGTGGTAAGCGTATCCCCAATACAAATCGATGGCGGAAGCAATGATGCCTGCGGAATCGTGCAAAGATTAATTAACGGCAATAATAACCAGATATATACTTGTGCAAATCTCGGCCTGAACAATGCTCTACTCACAGTAACAGATATCAATAACAATTCAGCGAACTGTAACTCGCTTGTAACCGTAGTTGATACCGTTCTTCCTGTTGCAAGATGCCGTGCACCTTTTAATGTATTTCTTAACAATGCAACAGGAACCGCCAGCCTTACCCCACTTTTGGTCGATAGCAGTAGCAGCGACAACTGCAGTCTCAATACATCAATTTTTACATTAAATAACCAGACTTCGATAAATTATACCTGTGCCAATGCGGGCTTGGTTCAAAGTATTACCCTGCGCGTGTTTGACGGTTCAAACCAATCAAGTACCTGTACGACAACAATTACGGTAATTGACACCACAAGACCAATTGCACAATGTTTACCTTCCATTACCAGGACATTAAGTGCCGCGTCGCCTGCATCGGTCAATGTAAGTGCCATCTCATTGAACAATAACAGTACTGATGTTTGCGGAGCGGCTACCCTAAGCTATTTTATAAACGGTCAATCAAGTTTCAGTTATACCTGTGCAAATCTTGGTCCTAATACCGCAACACTTACCGTACAGGATCAGAATGGCAATCAGAGCACCTGTAGCGCTATAGTCATTATCAATGATATAACACCTCCGATAGCTTCCTGTGTAGCAAATTACAACATCAATCTCGACGCTAACGGACAGGCAACTTTAACCGGTGCTGTACTCAACAATGGCTCGGCTGACAATTGCAGTGTTTCGTCCTTCCTTGTAAACGGCGCAGCTTCACAAATTTTCACATGTTCTAATTTTGGTAGCAGTGCTGTGACTTTAACCGTGAGAGATGCATCCGGAAACTCATCTACCTGCACATCTCTCATAACGGTCCAAGATACAAGTGCACCTGTAGCAAGATGCTTCACGAATCCTATTGAGGTTTTCCTAAATCCCGCTACCGGTACTGCGACAGTTTTGGGTACTCTTCTTGACAGCTTGAGTAACGACAATTGTATCATTACCACACGCTTGGTAAACAATGCAGTGTCCGCCTCATTTTCCTGTACAAATATCGGTTTAAACAATGTTACGCTTACCGTTAGAGACCAGGCCAACAACGCTCAGAGTTGTAGTGCTAGTGTGATTGTACGTGACACAGTACTACCTACGGCAAATTGTCAAAACATCAATGCCATTTTAAACACCTCTGGACTTGCCTTTGTTAACGCCACACAAATCAATGCTTCCAGTACCGACAATTGTATTATTGCTTCATATCTTATCAATGGTCAAACCCGAGATACATTCGACTGTACAAATATCGGATCAAATGTTGCTACCCTCACAGTGACCGACAATTCGGGTAACGAAAGCTTTTGTCAATCTACAATTACGGTAATCGATAATATTGCTCCAAATGTTTCCTGTACGAACCGCACAGTTTATCTTGATGCTTCAGGCTCAGTCATAGTTCCGCCAAATTCAGTGGGATCAGCCACAGATATTTGTGGTGTTGTGAATTATACGATTGACAATTTGCCTTTCAGGACTTATTTCTGCCCTAATGTAAACACAACTTTTTCAGATACTATCAGAGGTTTCGATGCAAGTGGTAATCCTGGAACCTGCGTGGCTCAAATTACTGTTGCCGATTCCATAAGACCTGTGGCAAGTTGTATCAACAGAACGATCTCACTCGATAGTTCCGGTATCGTAACTGTATTACCTTCGCAAATAAACTTAAATAGTACTGATAACTGTGCATCGCTTACTAATTTATTGATTAATAACCAGCCAAATATCACTTACAACTGTAATAATGTAGGCATAAATTCGGTTACTTTACGCGTTGCCGATGCAAGCGGTAATTTCTCGACCTGTACAGCTCAAATAACCATTGTTGACAATATAGCGCCAATTGCGCGTTGCAGAAATTTGTTAACAGTACAGCTCGATGCCAGTGGAAATGCTACAGTTCAGGCCATCAATCTCGATGCCCAACCCGGCTCCTACGATGCCTGCGCACCGCTTAGCTATACAGTGAATGGACAAAGCACTTTTAATCTGAATTGCACGAATCTGAATGGTACTAATACTGTATTCCTCACTGTAACTGATATTCACGGCAATGCATCTACCTGTAGCAGTAGTATCAATGTGATCGATGTGAACCCTCCTGTCATTAACTGTACTAATTATACACTTCACCTTGATATTACCGGCAATGCCTCGCTCTTGTCGCAGAATGTTATCAATACAGCACTCAGTACAGACAATTGTAATACCATCACATATACCATCGATGGCAGTCCAAATTCAAGAATATACAATTGCAATGACATTGGATTAAATACAGTTACGGTTGTTGGCTCCGACCCTAGCGGCAACAGAGACACCTGTTTTGCGTCTGTAACAGTTGTTGATACAGTGGCCCCAACTGTCAATTGCCAGAGTATTGTTGTAAATCTTACTTATAGTGTAGTTGATACGCTCACCCTACTCGATTTAGGCGTTTCAAGTGTCGATGCATGTGGTGTGGATACTACTGTATTCTTTCCTAATATCATAACCTGCGCTAATCTTGGTTCAATACCTATTACAATCACATCGTTTGACTTTTACGGCAATGCTGCAACCTGCATTTCGCAAGTAAATGTTGTATTGGATGGAGCTCAACCCAGTGCATTAGATTCCTTCCTTTGCGAGGGGCAGCCGCTACAATTATATGCCAATCCTCCTGCAACCGGTTTTACCTATGACTATGTCTGGGCTGGGCCTAGCTTCAGTTCAAATACTCAAAATCCGCAGATTGGAAATATGCAGGGTGTCAATGAAGGAAATTATATTGTAACCATCATACCACAAGGTCTGCCAGGCTGTGTGGTTTCAGATACAGTCTTTATAGATGTTAATGTAGTTCCTCCACCAGTTGTAACGATGGATGGATTGGCTTGTTTTGGAGATAGTATCACGCTTTATTTTGCAAATCAGGCTGCTTATAGTGGCACTAATTTTAACTACCAGTGGTTCTACGAGGGTATTCCTGCAGGCAGCAACAGTAGTGTATTTACCATTGACCCGGTTGCTTTTTCCGATACCGGGGCTTATTCTGCAATTGTCAATATTGACGGATGTGCAGACACCTCGATAGTACCACTCGATTTAGTTGTATTTGCGCTACCCGATGCCTTTACGCCTACGGCCAATAGCCCATGTTTGGGGGACACCCTAACTCTTTTTGCAAATCCGCCTACTGCTGCTCCTTACGTTTACGCTTGGGGCGGACCAATCGGCTTCAGTTCTTCAACACGAGACCCTTTTCTTCCATTTGTATTTACGAATAACTCGGGACCGTATCAGGTTACGATTACCGATCAGAATACATGCCAGCGCGTAGGAACAGTATTGGTAACTGTCAAAGAATTACCCGATATTCCAGCTTTGGTGTACAACAATCCACTTTGTATCAATGACGTGCTTGTGCTAAATGATACTGTTCCGCGCGACCCTAATACATTGTTCATCTGGGATGAATCAAGTTTTCTAATTGACACAACATCCACTCCTCAGGTATTTCTGGTAAGCCCTGTTGAAGGAGAATATGGTGTTTATGTCGTCGAAAACGGCTGTATTTCGCAAAGGGTAACAGTAGATGTGGTATTTGAACTGGAACCCGGTGCATTTGAAGACGCCTACAATGTTCCCTTCAGAGATTCACTCACCGAATTGGATGTAACCTTAAATGATGCAGTACGGGTAGGCTTTGCCATCAACATTGTCGATAGTGCAAATCATGGTGCTGTGAGTATCAACGGCAACGGAACGCTCAACTATGTTCCCAATTTCAATTACCAGGGAATTGACAGCTTCGTTTATGAAATTTGCGACCCTGTCTGTACAAGTATATGCGATCGTGCAGTTGTATTAATTGACGTTCAATACGGGGAAAGATGTTTTATTCCAAACGCACTTTCTCCCAATGGAGACGGAATCAACGACGAACTTTTGGTCGTCTGCCGCGAATTATACCCTAATATGAAAGTTCAAATATACTCCCGATGGGGCAATCTGGTATTTCAAGGCGAACCAAATGGATGGGATGGAATGTACAATGGGGCAAATCTCCCGGATGGGGCTTATTTCTATGTACTAGAATTTGGGGATGGAACAACACCCGAAAGCGGCTACCTTGTTATTAGCAGATAATCAAAGGAAAACTTAAAATTCTAACGCCGAAGTCCGAAAGCTTCGGCGTTTTTTTATACCTTTGCACATCTTTTTCAAAAATAACGTAATGATTTACTATAAAACGAGGGACGAAATTGAGTTAATGCGCAAAAGTGCGTTGCTTGTGTCAAAGACTTTGGGCATGCTTGCTGCCGAAATCGAACCAGGGGTAACACCCAACCGACTAGACCAACTGGCCGAAGAATTTATTTGCGACAATGGTGGAAAGCCGGGTTTTAAAGGGTTATATGGCTGTCCAAGTACTATTTTAACTTCGGTCAATGAACAGGTTGTTCACGGATTGCCTACAGACAGACCTTTACAGGAGGGAGATATCATCGCAGTTGACTGTGGCGTACTTATGAATGGATTTTATGGCGATCATGCCTATACTTTTGCAGTTGGTCCCATCAGTACAGAAAAACAGCAATTGCTCGATGTAACACTTGAATGTCTTTATCTGGGCATTAAAGCTACAACAAGTGGTAACAGGATTGGAGACATAGGTTATGCCATCCAAACCTATGCCGAGGCTCATGGATATGGTGTGGTACGCGAACTCGTAGGTCATGGCTTAGGTAAAAAAATGCACGAATCACCTGAAGTACCTAATTTTGGAAACAGAGGACAGGGTAAAGTCATTAAAAATGGCCTTGTTATAGCCATTGAACCCATGATCAATATGGGAACAGCAAGAGTAATGAAAACCTCCGACAACTGGACCATCGTTACAGCCGACGGAAAACCATCGGCACATTTCGAACACAATGTAGCTGTTATCGATGGCAAACCTGAGATTTTATCAACTTTTCAGTATGTGGAAGAGGCCCTGGCAAGAAAAGCGGCTTTGTAATAATTACATGAAAAACTGCCCAACTCTTGGCATAATAGCCATTGAACAAACCGATTTTCCTCCCTACGGCAAACAGCGTTTTTTCTTTGAGGATATGGTCAATGCTGCTGCTGATTTGGAGCTGAATTTTTTCTTCTTTTCCCCCTTCGAGATTTATAAAAATGAAATCGAGGGCTGGGTTTTTGAAAATGGCAATTGGGAACGTCAAAAACAAGAAAGACCAGATTTTATCTACGATAGGGCATTCAGCGCACTGGAAACAGAACGTAAAGAATTGGCCGATTACAGACAATTTCTGAAAGATGAATCTCTAAAAGTACTGAATCCTGTTGACATGGCGTTGCTTTGCGATGATAAAGCAGCTTTTCATCACTTTTTGCAGGAAAGAAAATTACCAACACTCGAAGTTCTTCATTTTAAAGCAATCGAATCGGAAAAGTTATTCGAAAGTCAGCAATGCTATTTCATCAAACCAATGAGCGGAAGTGGAGGACTTGGAATTTATGTTGTAAAAAAAACCAAAGCAGGCTTAGTTTTGAATAACCATCTTAACGATGAAAGCAGGCATTTTGAATCTTTACCGCTGCTGATAGCGTTTCTATCAGAAAAGATAAAATCAGAACAATACTTTATTCAGCCCAAGGCAAAAATTTTCGATTTTGAGAACGCGCCAATTGATCTTAGAGTATTAATTCAAAATCAAGGCGGAAGCACCTACCAGATTAGCGGCATGGCACTCAGACAAGGGCAAGCAGGCTCTAATGTCTCCAATCTGCAATCGGGAGGCACAGCTTTAGCCTTTGAAGAAATAGCAGAATGGCTTGAAGAAGTTTTGCATTTTTCTACTTCCTCTATATTGGAGCAAGTCAAAAAAATCAGCTTCGACACTTGTAGGGCAATTGATCAGAAATTTGGCGAATTTGCAGAAATTGGCCTTGATTTTTTGCTTAGTACAGAAGGGCCAGTTATCATGGAAGGCAACGCACGGCCATCACGTTGGGTTTTTAATGTTTTGGCAGATCGATATCAGGATGAGGCTAAAAAATCATTAGTATACAAAAGCCAGAGAGCCTTATCGGTAAAAATGCCTGCAGTTTTTGCAAAAAACTTTGCGGAACTTGAAAAATTGACTTGATTTTACAATTATTTGTTTCTATATTTGCTTTTGAAAACATATTTTTTCAAACAAATAAAATAAATAATTCATGGAACTTCTAACAGACATCTGCAGTAAACTGGACAACAAAACAAGTTTTGCAGACCTGCAACTCAAAATCTCAGCGCTTACAGAGGATGAAACATATTACTATTACCTTGCAAAAGGCTTTTACCGCGAGCAGATAGTAGGACTAAAAATAGCCCTCAAAAAAGGACTTCCGGCTGGTATTGATATTGAAAAATTTGATTTCAGCAATGTTTTTGTTAAGGATGGAATCAAATTCGAATCCCTGGGAAATGAAAGTAATGCCTTACTCAATGCAATGTCAACCTTGTACAAAGTCAAAAAAAATGCCCGTTTAAAAGAAAATCTGCCGCCATTCCTGATTTGCAACCTTAACGAGAAAGCGATTGACTATAACAGCGGTAAGTACAGTTTCAAGCTTTTTATGGACAGTAAAAATCTGCATGCTGAGATGTTCGTTAATTTCGACTTTGAAGAACAGCTTATACATTTAGACGAAAAAGATACCAGTTTCAGAAAAAACATAATCAGCTATCTGTCTGAAT
>JBIPOO010000249.1:0-5956 GCA_044379045.1 Saprospira sp. | reverse complement strand
GAAGGTATTGAAGAATTCAGGGACAAGCTTATTGAAATGGTTTCGGCACTTTACATGGAACGCTATCCGCACAAAAAAGATTTTTGGTAGGTTTCAAAAATTTAGTTTTGCCAATAAAAATTGGTCTTTTTTTCTAAAAATTATAACTTTGGGCTGCTTTGGCAGTATAACTATCAGCTGCCAAAAAATCTGAACATTCAACCCGCTGAAAATCAGAAAATCATGCAAGAAGAAATTGACTTAATCATTGAGACTACAGATGAAAGTATGCAGGCCGCTGTCGGTCACCTGCAGCGCGAATTGGTAAAAATACGCTCCGGAAAAGCATCGCCCGATATGTTGGACGGCATCCGGCTGGATTATTATGGCTCATCAACTGCCATTGGCGGTGTAGCCAATATCAAAGTGGAAGATGGCCGTACGCTGGTCATTCAGCCTTGGGAGAAAAAAATGATTGCAGAAATTGAAAAAGCAATTTTTGCTGCCAATTTAGGTGTCACTCCTCAAAATAACGGCGAAGCTATCCGAATAGTTATCCCGCCCCTAACCGAAGAACGCCGTAAACAACTTGTGAAACAATCTCAGGTTGCTGGTGAACATGCCAAAGTAGGTATCAGAAATGCGCGCCGCGAGGCCATTGAGGAAATAAAAAAGGCTGTTAAAAATGGCTATTCGGAAGATGCTGGAAAAACCTCTGAAGAACAGGTCGAAAATATGACTAAAAAATATGTAGGACAGGTCGAATCGGTACTTGCTGCAAAAGAAAAAGAACTTTTGACAGTATAGTGCTCGGCTTATTCTTTAAAGAGATACCATGCAGCAATCATGTGTTGCATGGTTTTTTTATCTGACCTGGCCTTTCAGCACTATTTTATCCTCACCTGAATTGCTCAGTATAAAAATGGTATCGATATATGTCCCCTTTTTATCGGGGCCTTTTATTTTGTAGCCGATACTGCTTTGCTCCGAAGCGGCAATCAGCAGTTTCGACCAGTTCATTTCGGCTTTTTGACTACTGCGTACCGAACTGATTTCCAAGGGCTGTTCACCACTATTGGCAAAAGTCAATTCTGTTTTAAATATTTTGCCTGCCGGCATACTGTCAAAGCGAATCTCTTTGTTGGTAAATTCTATTTTAGCTGGTTTCATTCCCGGTTTTTCGGCTTTTTTTGCTTTTTTTGTGCTGTCCGCCTCATTTTCCTCATCATTGCCTTTGAAAGGGTTTTCGGGTGCCTCAAAGCTATCTTCTGAAGGCTGCTCAACTATATTTTTATCTGATTGCCCACATGAAACACAAAACAGTATTAGTAAGCTAAATATAAAGATTCTCATAAGTATTATATTTGAACGGATGCTAAGTTATCGCATTTTTGGTGTATGTCATAGAATTTTTTTAATTTTGCTTATTGAGTACCGGTTTAAATCTATATTTCCCTTTTGTATTCTACAGCTTAAAACTATGACATTTCGACATCATTTGCTCATCGACAGTGTAGTACAGGCGATTCTGATTATATTTTTCAGCTTTCTTCTGGCTAGGTCGTCGGCACCACCAAACATATTACAACTTTTACCTATTACACTTTTCAGTTGGCAGTTTATCAATGCGGTAGTCAGTTATAAATTTTTCGAAAGAACGAGTAAAAAACTATTTGTCAGAATATCCGGCTATTGTCTGATTGGCATTTTCGCGATAAGGGGTATTTTATTCCTTGCCTCCAAGATTACACCCTTCATGCAAATGGCCATGGATTTGACTGAACATACCGAACCATTTCTCTTGTCGATTATCCCCTTTTTTTGTGCAGCCTTAGCGCTATGGTATCTCTACATAACGTTCAGGGATTTGTACAATATGATGTATAATACGATATAATTTATAAAACGGTTTTCTAAACCAATTTACTCAACAGTATTAAATTGGCAAAAACAATTAGCAGATATAGTAGTTTATTTTTGATGGTTTTTCAATTTTTAAAGTTTAATCAGGCCAAAAATAAATAAAGTTATCAATAATACTTTTATCTTTCATTTTTTTATGAAAGTATAGCAACTTATTTAAACCTAAAGGGTTTAAAGTATAATAAACCCAAATAATTAGGGTAAATAACCTCAAATATGCTTCATGCTACCCGCATAAGACTTTGGCTCGATCTGATGATTCAGATACTGCTTTTTGTACTGCTGACTGTGCAAGTCCTATTGCATCTGTCGGTCGAAGCTTTTCTGTATAATGTCAGCCTCTTTGGAATTCTTTTGTCGGCCTGGCAGATATTGCATGCCTTTTATGTGGTCAAAAAATATAAGGATTGGGACCGCAAACAATATTTGTATAATATGCGCCAAGTATTGGGATATGGTTTACTTACCCTTGGAATAGGTGTTTTTATGCTGATCATTAGTTTCGGATTTTTGGCTCCATTTTTTTACTTTACTTTAATCATTCTGCATTGGATTTTGGCTGCAGTTGTATTATTTTTGGCGCTCAGTTATTTTGTAACCAGTCTGCGCAGGCTTTACCAGCATCTGTATCGGCCTAGGTCTTTTTGGGATCTGTAATTTGAAATTAGAATTCAGAAGGTAGAAGGTAGAATTCCATTCTTCTAATTTCTTACTTTTGATTTCATACTTCTAATAAAATGTCAACAATAGCCATCAACACACGTTTTTTACTACCCAATAAGCTCGAAGGCATTGGCTGGTTCAGCTATGAGGTGCTCAAGCGTTGGGTAGAATGGCATCCAGAACATGAATTTATTTTTATTTTCGACAGAGCTTATGACGAGCAATTCGTTTTTAGTTCTAATGTTAAACCCATAGTGGCATCGCCGCAAGCAAGGCATCCTGTTTTATTTTATCTTTGGTTCGAATGGACCTTACCGGCAATTTTCAAAAAACACAAAGTGGATGCCTTTATGTCGCCCGATGGATTTATGTCCCTTTCGACCGATATTCCTACACTTTTAGTAATTCACGATATTGCCTGGAAGCACTTTCCAACGCAGGTTCCCTGGTCGCACCGCAAGCATTATGAATATTATATGCCGCGCTTTGCAAAAAAAGCTGCTCATATCGCCACCGTTTCAGAATATTCAAAAAATGATATCGTAAATCATCTGCAGGTGATGCCCGAAAAAATTGATGTGGTCTACGATGGTGCCAATGAATCCTTTGTACCGCTAAGTCTCGAAGAAAGGGTCAAAATAGAGGACAAATACAGCAATGGCTGCCCCTATTTTTTATATGTAGGATCCATCCATCCGCGAAAAAATGTGCTGCGCCTCTTGCAGGCTTTCGAACTGTTTAAAAGCAAAGCTGATACTAATATGAAACTGCTGCTCGCAGGTCGCATAGCCTGGCAAAGTGGTGATGTTGCCGAGCAGCTAGCCAAAATGAACTACCGCAATGATGTGGTTTTTCTGGGCTACACCGATGCTGTTGAACTGCCAAAAATTACCGCTGCAGCCTTTGCACTCACTTATGTTTCTCTCTTCGAAGGTTTTGGTATCCCAATACTCGAGGCTATGTACTGCGATGTGCCCAGTATCAGTTCCAATAGCTCTTCCATGCCCGAAGTAGCAGGTGATGCAGGTCTACTTGCCGACCCTTATTCTGTCGATTCCATTACGGAACAGATGCTTAGGCTTTGGAATGAAAAAGGACTGAGGGAACAACTCATCGATCGGGGAAAAATCCAGCGGCAAAAATTTTCATGGGATCTCACAGCTGAAAAGATGTGGGTGACGATGGAAAAAATTTTGCATAAATAAATTCAATTTTTTAAAATTATATTTAATTACATAAGATAGACTAAACCTATCATATGTATATTAATTCAATGTGAAAGCACGCAATTGTTTAAAGAAAACATCAAAATAATCTCAAATGATTAAACAATAATTCAAAATGACAGTTATACTATCACTTACAAATTGATAACTTATTTAAACAATGTCATTATGAAACAGATTTTCTTTTCACTTGCGATAACCCTGGGTGCATTTTATGCTAATGCCCAATCGCCACGAGTACAGGTTATTCACAATTCTCCCGATGCTGCTGCTGCGACAGTTGATATCTGGGTCAACGGAGCCAAGGCTGTAGAAGACCTCGACTTCAGAGAAGCTACGTCATTTGTAACTTTGAACAGCGGTACAACAAATGTTGGTATTGCCCCAGGCACAAGTACAGTTATTACTGACACCATTGCCAATTTTACTTTCAACCTGATGATGAATACAACTTACATTATTGTTGCTGACGGTACTTTGAGCGGTTCTCCTTCCTACTCACCTTTTCAGCCATTTGGCTTGAATGTTTATGCAATGGGTCGCGAAACTGCTACAAATGCGCAAAATGTAGATGTATTGATACATCACGGTTCTACAGATGCACCAACAGTAGATGTACGCGGTAAAAATCCGGCCGATGTATTGCTCAATGATGCTCCTTATGGTGCTTTTGGCGGATATTTGAGCTTACCAACAGACAATTACATCGTACGCATTACAGATGCATCAGGTTCAACGATTGTTCAATCCTATTCAGCCCCACTTTCAACGCTTAACCTTGGTGGTCAGGCTGTGACGGTAGTTGCTTCGGGTTTCCTTAACCCTGCCGCAAACAGTAATGGTCCAGCTTTCGGACTCTATGCTGCACGAGCGAGTGGTGGCCCTTTGTTAGCGCTTCCAGTTGCTGCAGATCCAAGAATTCAGGTTATTCATAACTCAGCAGATGCGGCTGCCGCTGCAGTTGATGTTTGGGTGAATGGTGCTAAGGCTATTGATGATTTTGCTTTCAGAACATCTTCTCCTTTTATATCTCTTTCTCCCGGCACAGTAAATGTAGGTGTTGCTGCTGGAAACAGCACAGTAATTGCTGATACTATTGCCAATTTTACTTTTAATCTATTGGCTGGAAATACCTATGTAGCCATTGCTGAAGGTATTGTAAGTCCAAGTGGTTACACTCCAGCTACTCCTTTTGGCATTGCTGTGTATGACGCAGCCCGTGAAACTGCTTCCAATGTCAATAATGTTGATGTATTGGTTCACCATGGTGCTACTGATGCTCCCGTAGTTGATGTTCGTGGTGCAGATACTACAACTGTATTGGTAAACGATGCAGCTTATGGTGACTCCGCAGGCTATCTTAGTTTACCCGAGGCCGATTATATCATCCGAATCACAGACGCTACAGGCGGAACGGTAGTACAATCTTATCAGGCTCCTTTAGCAGCATTGAACTTGGGCGGTCAGTCAATTTCAGTGGTAGCATCCGGTTTCTTAAATCCTGCTAACAACAGCAATGGTCCTGCTTTTGGTTTGTGGGTTGCATTGGCATCAGGTGGAGCGCTTGTTGAATTGCCTTTGGCTGCTACAGCTATCAATCAGACAGAGAGCATCGCAACAGATATGCTGATCTTCCCTAATCCGGTAATAAGTTCCTTCAACTTGGGTTGGTCACAAATCAAAGATGCTGATGTAAGTATCAGACTGACCAACATTCAAGGTCAAACTGTAAAAAATATCGAATTGGGTAATGTAGCTGCAGGTCAACAAAACATCTCAATCGATACAAATGAACTTAACAGTGGTTGGTACAGCCTGAGCATCGTTGGTGCTAACTCAGTACAGACGCTGAAAGTACAAATTATTAAATAAACGGCAATTTTTTATTTTCATACAGAATTATTGTTCCCCCATTCGTCGAGATGATGAATGGGGGTTTTTATATCGCTTTGAAAGCCTTTTCTACTTTTTCAGATAAGCTTCGATTTCCTCCAGCGGTATTGAAATAATAGACGCATCAACCGCTAAACACATTCCAGGTAAACCAAAACTAACATTGAAAATCATATTTTTGTCGTCTAAATCGATGCTCAAATCATCCATTTTGAATTTCGGATTTTTGGGCATGCCGCTAAAACAATCTTTACTATCCTCAGCATTGTAGA
>JBIPOO010000248.1:0-5963 GCA_044379045.1 Saprospira sp. | reverse complement strand
GATCTAATTGTTAATTTAGCGTCGAACGAATATTGGTCGTCTGTCGATTTAAAGAAACTCTCAGTTCCATATATTGAAATTCAATTTAAAGAAAAAAAAGATGAACTTTACAAAGTAATATCGTTCAACGCCAAAAAAGCTCGGGGAATGATGTTGCGATATGCCATAAAGAACTCTTTACAAAAGCCAGAGTCCCTGAAGGCTTTCAATCTTGATAACTACGTTTTTAACAGTGAATTATCTGACGAAAAAGTTTGGGTGTTTACCCGCTGATTCTCAGGATTTTTTTGAGTATTTATCAATAATAGCATCGGTCAAAACCTTATACAACTCCGAAAATTCGGGACTGTGAGCAGCTAGCCAGTCCTCATGTAATTTTATAGTGCTTTGATCGCCTCGTCGGGCAGGGCCGGTTTGAATTTTATCGGGGTCACTTAGCTCGATTTTTCTAAGTGTTTGCCTTATCAGAGGCTTGAGCATTTCGAAATCGAGCGAAGCTTTTTGACAAATGTCAAAAGCAGTAGTGAAAAGAAAATTGCTGAAATTATTGGCAAAAACAGCCGCTACATGTAGCCCCTTACGTTGTTCTTCACTAATGGCATAAACATTCGGACAGATAGAGGCTGCCAGTTCCTTTAGTTTTGTTTCATTTTCGATATTGTTTGCCGAAATACAAATGGGCAATTCGTTGAAATCGGCTTCAATTTCTGCACTGAATGTTTGTAACGGATAAAAAACACCAAAATTTTGCTGGATTCCTTCAAAAATACTTAGCGGAGTTGCGCCCGAAGTGTGTGCTATAATGCCTTTTTTGCTTTCAATAGCCTTTGCCACTTCTACAATAGCATCATCCTTCACGGCCAGGATATAAACATCGGAATCTTCGGGCAATTTTGCGAGCTTTTCAACAGCCTTCGATTGAACAGATCTTGCCAGTTCAGAGGCTTTAGAATAGTCTCTTCCAAAAATGGCATTGATTTCATGCCCCGATTCAAAGATTCTTTTTGCCAGTGCTCTGGCCACATTTCCACTGCCGATGATGCTGATTTTCATTGAATAACAATTGACATTATATGAATATGGCTGCCAAAATACACAATTTCCAAAAAAAAGCCTGCTAAGTTTGTTAGTTAGCAGACATCAATGTTAATTTTGTGTAATAAAGCAAACTTTTTAATGCAGATTGTCACCTTAACCAGCGATTTCGGAACCAAGGATTACTATGCCGCTTATCTCAAGGGCAGAATTCTCAGTGCCGGAATTCCTGTAACAATTGTGGACGTTACACACCAGATTGAAGCTTACAATATCGTTCAGGCTGCTTATATGCTTCGAAATGCTTATCCGGCATTTCCAAAGGGCACAATTCATCTGCTCAGTGTAAATAATTTTTATGATGCTAATCCCAGATTTTTGGCTGTTAGTCATTTAGGGTACTATTTTATTGCAGCAGATAACGGCGTTTTTTCTCTGTTATTTGATGTTCTCCCCGAAGCTATGTATGAACTTAGCATTGATTCGGATTTTACGGTTCATAAGTTAAATGAGCTGTTTGCCAATGCAATTGGGCATATTTTACTGGGAAAACCTTTCTCCGAAATTGGCAGGGCTACAGATAAAAGAATGGAGCGGATTTCTATTCAGCCAATCATCGGTAAAAACTATATACGTGGTACCGTAAATCATATCGATGCATTTGGAAATGTAATTCTGAACATCGATTACAATCTATTCGAAAGAATAGGGCAGGGAAGAGCTTTTGAACTTTATTTTAAAAGATTCGACCCTATTTGTATTGTTTCAGATAAATATTCCGATCAGAGCGAAGGGGAGATTCTTTGCCTTTTTAATTCTTCGGGGCTTTTGGAAATTGCGGTGAACAGCGGACAGGCAGCATCACTTTTCAGCCTTTCGGTTGATGATATTATTCAGATCGACTTTTTGGACTAATGACAAGGAATATGTCAGTTTTTCGATTCAAGCAATTTTCGGTACATCAAGATGCTGCTGCTATGAAAGTGGGCACAGATGCTACCCTTCTAGGGGCCTGGGCCGATGTTGCCAATGCAGAAAATATACTTGATATTGGCAGTGGTACGGGGGTTCTGTCGCTTATGCTTGCCCAAAGAAATGAAAATGCAAAAATTACAGCGCTTGAATTGGAAGCGGCTGCCTTTCTGCAGTCGAAATATAATTTCGAAAAAAGTCTTTGGTCCAATCGGCTTAGCGTATTACATACTGCTGTTCAGGATTTTGAAACTGACCACAAATATGACCTCATTATCAGCAATCCGCCCTTTTACGATCACACAAAGCATTTTAAAGCAACTGAGGCACAAAGGCGTATCGCCCGATCGACAGATACCTTAACCTTTGAAGCGCTTTGTGCATCTGTGAGCCGGCTATTAAGTCCTGAAGGCAGTTTTCAGCTTATTTTGCCCATCGAGGCGGAAGATAATTTTGTAAAAATGGCAGCAGCAAATCATCTGAAGTTGTATAAGAAAACGCTGGTATTTCCAAAAGCAACTAAAACAGCAAACAGACTACTGATGTCATTTTCAAAAGTAGAAAAACCTTATTCAGCGTCGAGTATGACCATTAGAAATGCAAGTAATGATTATCACGATTATAGTCCTGAGTTTATTGAACTGCTCAGGGATTTTCTCATTATTTTCTGATGCCTTTTGCCGCTCTTTTCTTGAGATAATGCTGACGGTCGGCTACATAGATGGTTTTTTCTAGTTCTGCATAAACCTTTCCTTCCTTGTCCTTCCATTGCAGATTTTCTGTGAATTCAAATTCAGCATCAGAAGCGACCGCCGATTTTATTTTTTCGAGCAGATCCTCATTGATATTGAAATGCATTTGCAGGGTTTTTATGCCCGGTCTTCTGAATCGGATAGCAGCAGCCTTGTCCCAAACCACATAGTCTTTACCGAGTATACGAATGAGTTGCAGCATTAGAATCGGATCGGCAGCGGCATAAAGGCTGCCACCAAAAATAGTTCCTACGTAATTGCGTGTTCTCCAGTTGAGTCGCAAGGCAACTACCGTATTTTTCCAGTCGGAAGAAATAAACACAATTCTGCCGCCTGTTCCCCGATAAACCGGGTACAGGTTCATAATAAACCTGAATATTCGGGTTTTAAATGACTCCTTTTCTGTGATGTTGTAAAACAGTTTCATGCTTTAAAAATAAAACCCCGCTGTAGCTACAACAGGGTTAAAATATTATTTTATTATGGACAAAGGCCAATTGCTAAGAAAAAATTAGGGTGCTGATTGCCTAAATATCTTCAATTAAGCTGTTCAAATTCAATTTTTTCCCTTCAAATTCAAGTGCTAAGTTATCCCAATTGTCAATAATCCAGGCCTTACCATTTTCTGCGACCAAAATTTTACGATTTTGAGTGAATATCCATACAAGTTTTTTTACACCAAAATTCAGTAGGGTATCGGTTTTTGTTTGGAAATAATCCAACCCCCCAATTTGTCCTCCCTCATCAATGGCAGCTTTTGTGTCAATTTCGATTATAAAATCAGGTGCAACGTTTATATATTTCTCCTGAGCTTTAATTTTAGATGTCAATGATTTGTTTAATAAGGCAATGTCGGCTAATCTCCAATTGTTCCGGTCAATCTGTATTCCTAATTCACTCGTCAGAACAAGATATTTGTCGGAAAAATGCTCATGTAGCCAAGCTACAATTCTGGCATTTAAAATTGCTTGTAAAAAACTGCTGCCTATTACAGATTCAATTGTTTTTTTTCCTGATAAAACTTCTCTATAGCCATTGTAGTAAATAGCATTGCCGTCAATCATTTCGTAGAGAAGTACTTCCGGTACGGAATGATATTTCGTTTTCATAGGAAGTAATTTTTTTAATTTTAATAATGTAAATTAAACGAAAATTCAGCTTAATAAATTCAAGTTCAAATACATTATTTCTCCTCCTTCATAATATTATGCCCCATTTTATCTCTTTTGGTAAGCAGATAAAACTCATTGTGCTCGTTTGCTGTGATTTCAAGTTCAACATTTTCAACAATTTCGAGACCATAACCTACAAGTCCAATCCGTTTTTTGGGATTGTTGGTCATCAGGCGCATTTTACTAATGTTCAAATCGCGAAGAATTTGTGCTCCGATGCCATAATCGCGCTGATCTGCCTTAAAGCCCAGTTTGATATTTGCTTCGACGGTATCGTAACCCTGTTCCTGCAGTTTGTAGGCCTTTAGTTTGTTCAAAAGCCCAATACCGCGCCCTTCCTGTTGTATGTAGAGCAAAAGTCCTTTGCCTTCCTCTTCAATGCGTTTCATAGCTGCATGTAATTGAGGGCCACAGTCGCAACGAAGAGAGCCGAGAATATCGCCAGTCTGACAGCTAGAGTGAACACGTACAAGTACAGGTTCATCTTCTTTCCAATCTCCCTTTTTGAGTGCCAGGTGCGTTTCGTCGCGGGTTTTGTCATGAAAGGCAATCAATTCGAACTGCCCGAATTCTGTGGGCATATCTACTGAAATGAGTCTGTCGATCAATTTTTCATGTTTGATGCGGTACTCAATCATATCGGCAATTGAGATTATCTTAAGACCGAATTTATCAGCAATTTTAAACAAATCGGGCACTCGTGCCATGCTGCCGTCCTCGTTCAGAATTTCTACGAGAACGCCTGCCGGATAAAGCCCTGCCATGCGGGCGAGATCTACAGCTGCTTCTGTGTGTCCAGTGCGTCTCAATACGCCACCGTCTTTAGCGATAAGCGGAAAAATATGACCAGGACGGGCATAGTCGGTCCAGCTAGCTTCGGGACTTGTCAATCTTTTTATTCCGGTTGAACGGTCATAAGCAGAAATTCCGGTTGAGCAGCCAAATCCAACCAGGTCAATCGATACGGTAAAAGCCGTCTCGTGATGAGAATTGTTATTCTCCACCATTGGGCGCAGATTCAACTCACGGGCTCTTTTTTCGGTAATGGGTGTACAGATAAGCCCACGGCCGTGTGTTGCCATAAAGTTGACAATTTCGGGTGTAATTTTTTCGGCTGCGCAGATAAAATCTCCTTCATTTTCACGGTCTTCATCATCAACAACGATGATAACTTTTCCGTTTTTGATATCTTCGATTGCACTTTCAATCGTATCTAAATTTCTAACTGATGTTTCGTTGTGTGGGTTGCCAGACATTGTTGCGAACTCCTTTTAAATAATTAAAAAATCCTTTCAGCAGGGCTGCATTCATTGCCAAAAAGTAAGAAATATAACGAAGCGGAGCGAGATGCAGACCAAGTAATCCCGCCAAAAAGTCGAGCAAAGGTACGGCAAATAGACCGAATGTTTGAAGAAAAAACAAAATTTGATAAAATAAGTTTCCCCCAAAGGCAAATGCCAAAAAGATATTTGCAATGAAGGCCGCTATGATAAAAAAGGGCCCGAACCAGCGTAAAACCTTATGCGATAAAAAAGCAAAGGCAAGAGCTCCTTTCCAAGGCATTAGCATGGGCCAAAAGACTGAAAGATTGGCAAAATTGCCACTGCTGATGCGTGTTTTTCTTCGAAATTCTTCACTTATTTTACTCGAAACATCTTCATAACAAATTGCTTCGAGTTCATTGATGGCCTTTCCACCTTTTTCGAGGGCCTTCATGGCTATGTAAAAATCATCCACTAAGAAGCCTTTTGGGACCTCAGTAAAATATGTAGAGCGAATAGCATAGCAACCACCCAAAGGACCAATCATCGCACCCCAGGCCTTACCCTCATAGTGTTTCATCATCACCTCTCTCGAAATGTACCCTTTTTCATTTTTGGCAATTCCGTTGCCCTCTTTCCTGTCCGGATTGATGATGTTTGAGTCCACTACAGCGATTTTGGCATCTTTGAAATGTTTACAGAGCTGAAAAATGGTATTGGCAGCCAGCATAACATTGGCATCTGTAATAATAAGAATGTGTTGATCCAAT
>JBIPOO010000247.1:0-5964 GCA_044379045.1 Saprospira sp. | reverse complement strand
TTTACAACGAAAGTATTGATTTTGATGCAGGCACCGAGACGCTCAAAGATAGTTTAGATAACAAGGAGGAAGAGGTTAGTTTTTATAATGATGGAGACTCTAAAGATGTCAAAAATCTGAGTAGTGGACTGCTCATTTATAATGGGATGGCAATTCAGATGTTTGGGGGCTCAAAAAATACCGCCATTTACCTATCGAAAGTTGTCAATGAGGTTAGAAAAAAACTTCCCGATCATGTCAATGTACATTTGGGAATAACGCCTACCCACGGCGAATTTTATCTTCCATCGGAATATGCCAATAAAAAAACTTCCGAAAGAAAACTGATAGACACTGCATATATGTATCTCGACAAGGGTGTAAGTTCATTCGATATTACCTCAGAATTGTACAAACACAAAAATGAATACATATTTTTTAATACCGATCATCACTGGACCGGAACAGGAGCATATTATGCCTATGTTGCCTTTTGCAAAAAAAATAGTTTAACCCCAGTACCCCTTGCCGAAATGCGCCGAGCTGTAATTCCAAAATTTTTGGGAAGCTTGTATCGCATTACAAAGGATAAAAGATTGGAAGATAAGATTGATTCTGTGGTTTATCACAAAGTACCAATTTCGAATGTAACCTACCAGCTAAGCGGTAAAGGTTATGGAAATATCCAAAAATCAAATCTTTATATTGAAAATGCGAGAGGAGGAAATGCTTATGGTGTTTTTCTTGGGGGCGATATACCTGCGCTCTGTGTAGTCTCGAAACAACAAAATGGTAAAAGAATTCTTATTTTAAAAAATTCTTTTGGAAATGCCATAGCACCTTATTTTGTATCGCATTTCGAACGCACCTATGTTTGCGATTACCGATACTTCGATTGTAACTTGAAAGACTTCATCGAAAAGAATGAAATCACAGATGTTCTAATTTTTCATAATAGTTTTTCTGCCAATACCTCTTCTCATGCCGATCAGCTGAGACAAATTTTGAATAGTAAGACAGTATGTGTGGCTCATAAATTGCCAGAATGGGAAGTTATGTTTCCTGAAGGTAAACTGATGGAATCGGTTCTTGATAAACAAAAAAAAGAAGTATCAAAAGACAGTTCGGGCACTTCCAATAAAAAAACGGAAAATAAAAAAAATAAAAAAAATACAGTTGTAAAAAAACAAGAGCCTGAGAACAAGCCAGAACCAGAGAAAAAAGAAGATTCAACAGTTGTGAATGGGCAATAGCAAAAAACAAGATTCTGAAACCAGAAAAAAAATATACAATGCGAATTGTAAGCTGCATTATACTTTTTTTAAGCTTGGGAATATTCAAGGCCAAAGCTCAGGGAGGAAATGAATTGATCCCTTTGAAGGAAACCTATTATTCGAAGCATAAATTTTTACACCCTGAATTCTGCATGTTGCAGTTTTACAGCCGCGATGCGTTGGATGCTTTTTACAAAAAGTGGAAAAATACCAATTCAGATAAGCTCAGCATTTTACATTTTGGCGATTCCCACTGTCAGCACGAGGCTTTCCCAGGTCAAGTCAGAAAAAGACTTCAGGAATTACATGGTGCCGGAGGGCGTGGACTTATGTTTCCATACTCTGCTGCCAATACTTATACCTCTGTCGAGTATTTTACCACTCATACCGGGGCATGGTCTTACGAAAAGGGATTTACCATGCTTCCCCGCCTCCCCCTTGGGGTACGCGGCATGACCTGTCGAACCGTTCAAGCGCCAGTCACGCTAGGTTTTTCATTCACCTCCGATGTTCCAAATCATTATACGATTCTAAAGCTTTTTTGCAAACAGACGCTGAACAGCTATGATTTAAGTATTGAAATTGATGGAAAATATACGCCGGTTATCATTGATGATAAAAATCCTGATCCTTACATTACTGTGAAAATCCCTGCAATCGGCAATAGAAAAATGACCCTTCATGTAGTTAAAAACAATCCCGATGAAACAGAATTTGAGTTTTATGGGATGAGTTTGGAATCGGAGCAGGAGAAAGGCATTTTGTATCACAATTGCGGTGTAGGAGCTGCCCGATTTGGCTCCCTGCTATTTTACGAGCTGCTTTGGAAACAGATTCCCTATGTACAACCCGATCTGATTGTGCTGGACTATGGTACCAATGACTATTTGTACGACGATATCATCCGCCCCGAACTGGAAAAAGAGATAAAAACAATCATATCAAAAATGCGTGCCGCCGCACCAGATGCCTGTATTATTCTCACTTCATCGCAGGACCTCTATTTTAAAAACCGAAATTGTCGTTCGGGCATTCCTTTCTCCGATATGATTCACCGAATTGCCGGTGAAACCAAATGTGCCGTTTTCGATTGGTTTTATATTGCCGGAGGCCAGGGCACTATGCACGATTGGGTAAAACAGGGTTTGGCCCAGCCCGATTATATACATCTTTCGGTGCCTGGCTATCAGCTGAAGGGTGATCTACTCTTTGAATCTGTCCGTAATACAATGTCATGGTTCGATAAATACAGCGAAAGAGAAGAGTTTTTCTTCAATGTGGATAGTCTGAAGAAAATACCACCACCGCCGCCAGTTGTTATAAGCAAGCCTCAGAATAATACTGTCAAACAAAATCCTTCAAATGCTGCAACCAAAGTTGCGGTAAAAACACCGGCAAAAACAGTTTCGGTACCGAATGCCAGTACTGCCGGACGGGTAAAATATGTTCATAAAATTACAACAGGTGAATCCTTGTACTCCATAGCCAAAAAGTACAATGTCACTGTTTCTCAACTCAAAAGCTGGAATAATCTTCATTCTGATCTCATCAATGCCGGTAAGACTTTGAATGTCTGGGTGATTCGACGATAGGCTAATTTAAATTACTACAGCTGTCAAGATGATAAAGATTTAGACCAGGGTTGCGATATTTCCATAATAATAAACCTGCCTGTAAGCGCTTACAGGCAGGTTTATTTTAGTTTACAGAAGCTGCTCCTGCTATTTATTTACTGATTAACTTTTCTGATGCATGCTTGTTTTTACCTAAAATCCTAACAGCGTTTTATAAGTAAAAGCAATTTGACACAATGATTTATTTCTTTACTGGAGCATCTTTTTTGGACGAAAACCCATTTTTGAAAATGTCAAAAGCTTCTTTGCCAATTCCGAAAATAGATACCATATTAAGTGGAAATTCTAATAAGACATGTGTAAAGCTAAGGAAGAAAAGGAATGTCAGACCTATTCCATAATCATAAATGTACAAGCCACAGGCCAATAGCCACAAGCCAATAACAAGAATAAATCTGGCCTTAGGTACTTTGTGCCAACGAATAACTTCAGTTTTACTAAACCAGTTGAGATAATGATACAAATAAGCAAATGCTATAAAACGCATCAACAAAATCCCAACAGATGAATAAAATATAAATGGTGCTTTTGCATCATAACTGGCAGCCACTACATCATTTCTGTACACTTCATTTAGTTTTTCATTAGCAACTTTATTGTCCAAATTAGCCCCTAAAACTGCTGCATTTACGATGGGGTCATTCTCAACCAACTTATAAAATTCTTTGAATTCAAGACCTTTTTTATATTCAGCACTTTGGGAACTGCTAAAGAAGAAATCCTCTTTAGCTTTTTTATTTAATGAATCTTTGTAGGTCTTTATTTGCGATGATTTTGGATTTACTTTTGTTTCTTCAGAAAATTTATCGATGATGTTAACTACTGTGTAGTTTTTCATTTTTGGTTCAGTTGCTGTGCCGAAACCAAACTCTCTTAAAATGACCGAATTGGTATTAAAAAACCCATCTCCATTTGCGTAATAGGCTGCTTTACCATAATTCGTAACCGGCACTACATGTCCAGCCGGAAGAAATCTCATTAGAATAAAGGGTATTATAGCAAATACTACAACTGAAATCAATCCGCTTTTACTTCTGGATTTTAGCGCTCCATAGAGCATAAATAATCCGGTAAAAAGATATACATGTATGAGGGTAGGTACCAGTGAAGTAACGGCGAAAACCGCAAAATTATCGGTATTCGTACCACCATTAAAATATTTGTAAATGAAAATAAAAAGCAATAAAATAGCTAATATTTTGACAAACAAATTCTTAACAAATGCGAATAAAATACTGCTAAAAAGTGCAAGACAAAGCAGAATGTCTCCTAAATTTATTTCTTGATATTGAATTAAAAAATCACGATGAAACTCAAAATCATTTGCTAAGGCAGCATAGGATAATATTATACCGATTAATAATAATGGGATATAATCATATTTGCCTTTTGCGAAATATTGTCTATCGTGCAACCAGCTTATTTCTGTCAGGTAATGCAAAGGGCCTAAAAAAGCATAAGCAAATAAAAACACCTCAAAAGGTAAAACATATGCAGCTATCATACTGATTACCATTAATCCAATGTTTATATAATTGATTTGTGCATCACGTGCTGGAGTCATATTTGATTTTTTTATTGAGAGGCGTTATATACAATTATTATATTTTAGAAATCAATAATAAAAATTAGTCATTTCTTTTCTTTGCCAAATACTTATAATTTACTGTAAAACTTAGGCTTAATGCATCCATGTTTCCATTTTTGTCTATCTTAAATGTTGTTTGGCCGTATCTTCCATCATTGAATCTCCAATCGAAATAACCTTCTGAACCTTTTAGCTCCCCAAGACCAATCCAATAGGTATCACCTGCTGTGATTCCCTGAACTACAATTCTGTTTTGGTCAAAGGTCATGATGTTCATACTCTGGTCTGGTGTTTTTGAGATGGTTCCGGTTGAATTCTCATATAGATCCCAGGTACCATTCAATATCATTGTGTTTATTGGTGTGTTTATTTGTGATTTAACAAATCCGAGGCTAAAAAAAAGGATCAGTAACGTTAGTAAATTTTTCATTTTTTTAATTTAAAGTTATCTAATTAAAATTTTAAAAATAGCTGGTTTTTGGTCAGTTGACTTAGGATTTCTAGCATGCAAATCAAACAAAAAAGGCTTCACAAAGTTAAATAAAATTTCAAAACTCCCCATTAAACTCGATAAAATTTCAAATTTTAAGGCCCTATGTACTTTGCAGTATCAATCTGTATTTTAGCGAGTTTTTTACAATTTAAAAGTAGTTTACAGCTGCATTTTTTACAAACCCATAAAATACCTTAAGGCCAGCTTATAGCTGTTGAGTCCAAAACCTGTAATGATTCCTTCGCAATATGCTGAAAGATAGGACTGGTGGCGAAATGACTCGCGGGCATGTACATTGGAAATGTGCACTTCAATTACGGGAGTCTGTATAGCACGAATAGCATCGGCAAGTGCAATGGAAGTGTGTGCATAAGCACCTGCGTTAAAAATTATGCCATGATAACTGAAGCCCACTTCATGTAACTTATCGATGAGCACACCCTCTACATTGCTCTGAAAATAGTGCAGATGAATTTCTTCTTTCTTTGTTTGGGCATCGGCCCAGCGGTTCAGATAATCTATATAATGCTCAAAATCGGTATTTCCGTAAATTTCCGGTTCGCGCTTTCCAAGCAGATTGAGGTTGGGTCCGTTTAATATGAGGATATTTTTCATATATAGAATTTTAGAGAAAAGATTAGAAGAGGAAAGATATAGCCTAGTATTTAAAAAAACCGAAAATTCAAACAACCGACAGTTATCAAAAAAAATTTAGCTAGAATAGTCTAATCAAATGTAGGTAATTGGTTAATACATGCTTGAGAAAAAAATTGTTGTAATAGATTAAAAAGGAACTTTCCACTTCGGATCTTTTCTCTAAGGAACTTTCCTCATCAGATCTTTCCTCTTCAGATCTTTTCTCTTGGGAACTTTCCTCTTCAGATCTTTCCTCTTCAGATCTTTCCTCTTCAGATCTTTCCTCTTTCATCTTTATCAAAGCTTATTCGATTGTACAATCATTTCCGATAGATCAAGTACCATGATGGGTGACTGTCT
>JBIPOO010000246.1:0-5990 GCA_044379045.1 Saprospira sp. | reverse complement strand
AGCTTTGTCATTTTCGAAAATGCATTTGTACTTTAATTCAAAATTTTTTGAAAAAAGTGTAAGTTCCCGATGATGAAGTTTTTGAGCAAAAACAGATTGAGATACTGTTAAATAAAGTAACAGAAAAAACAAAAGTAAATATTTTGATTTCTTTATAAGCATAGCCTTTAATCTTTATCGGCAAGGTCTTCGTTCAATCCTATTGCTTTATCTCTTTTCTTGGTTTGACGGGCTGCAATTCCTATACTCAACTCATATAATATATAAACCGGAATGGCAACTAAAAGTTGAGAAAGTATGTCGGGAGGTGTGACAACAGCTGCGAGCAATAATATACCTACAATCGAGTGCCTGCGATACTTACGCATTGCTTTATCGGTAACAATTCCAATTTTTGCAAGATAAAAAATCAACACAGGTAATTCAAAAAGTATACCCGCGGGAAAAGTAAACATAATCATATAGTTTATGTAAGACCCTGCCTTTATGAAACTTTCATTTTCATTAACCAATGGTAATTGATAACCCACCAAAAAATTAATGGAAAAGGGCGCAAGAATAAAATATCCGAAAGCTACTCCCAATAAGAAAAGAAAGCTTGTAATAAACACTACACCTCTTGTCGCTTTTATTTCAGTATCGTAAAGACCAGGCCTGACAAACTTCCACAACTGCCATAATACAAAGGGGAAAGAAATAATGAGTCCGCCATAAATACAGATTTTCATGTGTAGTGAAAAGGCTTCACCCATATCGAATGTCTGCAGGGATGTTTTTACTGGTGTAATACATACCCCAGGTATTTTCAAGAGCTGTTCCAACCAGCACATAAGTCTGTATGTGGGAAAATCAGGATTTAAGGGGTAAAACAGAATGTTTTTAAAGATAATATCTGTCAGAAAAAACATTAAAATAGCAGCCGATACGATGGCAAACAATGATCTTATGATATGTTTCCTAAGTTCGTCGAGATGTTCAACAAAAGACATTTCCCGTTCTTCCCCCCTGCCCTTTTGTTTCGATCTACGATTCAATATTGATAAAAATCCCATCTTGGGTATATGATTGAGTGTGTAAACTTATTTGATTTGCAAAGATAATAAAATTGACATCGGTAAACAAAGTTTAGCATCCTTTGCTTACAAAATCTTAAATTTTAAGAAAATTTGAGCAATAGCGGAAATTTGAGCAATATTTTGAATGTTGCCGAACAAATTAAAACTGACAAGTAAAAATATAGTTTCTACGAAGATTGCAAAAAGATGCTTTTCGAAAACAATATTGATGAGCATGACATTGTACCAAAAAAACTTTTTGATACCAAAAGTAAATACGAGATCATTTTTTACGTTGCAAAAATAGTCGGGCAAGTAATTTTGTCTTATGAAACCAATAGGTTGCAACCTCTTATATCGCTTGAATCGAAGCGACCTAAAATCTCAAAATCTCCATTTTCATGGAGCTTGCCAATATCATCTGTCGCTATGAATGCGCAGCTGTCAATATTTGCCAAATCGATGATATTAATGGCTCCGTTTCTACTAACCGGTAAAATAGTGAGTGGGTCGCTGCTATCGCGAATGAATATTTTCATAGTTTCCGAACAACGAAAGATTCCATTTCCTTTGGAGTAAGCCTGCGACATGAGTTCAGTCATTCCATACTCAGAATGAATCGCATCGAGCTTAAACGCATTTTTTAAAATCGTATGCATTGCTTCGCGCAGCAGTTCTTTTCTTCTACCTTTCATGCCCCCCGTTTCCATGATGACAGTATTTCGAAGGGGCATCGGGAACATTTCGGCAAAATCGAGCAGGGCAAAACTAACTCCTAACACAAGGACAGGAATATTTTTACCCATACAATCATTCAAACGGTCAACCAACTCACCCATATTATTCAAAAAGAAACCACTTTCGATGTATTTCGATAATTTTATAAAACGATCCGCCATAAGAATAAGCGATGATCCGTCTCTTTCGAGATAAGATGGAAGTAGCGCAAGAATAGCATAGTCAACTGGTGAACCATAAAATTTTGAAAAGCCTTTCAGACAATTGTTTAAATAATCCTCCGTAGAGCGAACGTAATGATTACTTTGTATCGTTCCTGTTGTCCCACTGCTCTTAAAAATGATTTCTTCGGGCCAATTTCCTGTTTTTATGACTTTTGTTTTAAAAAAACTTATGGGTAGGAATGGAATTTGCTGCGGAATGGTTATATCTTTAGGGTTTAAGCGGAGCAAGTTTATAAAATTTTTATACAATTCATTATTTTTAGCCTGATAACAGAAAAGCTCCATGCAGATTTCATCAAAACAAATGGCATTGACCTGCTCAATTTTTTTAAGTAGTTCGGTTCGCTGCATTAGGAATATCACGATTAATTGGTTTACGATGCGAAAAATACTCAGTTTTTTTCTGATTGGCGGCATTCTTGTCCTTTTTTCATGTAAAAAGCAGGAATATCCTCTTGAACCTGCGCTGGAGTTTAAATCACAATCGAAAAATACCATGCTACAAAATGGTCGCGATTCAATGGTTTTAACCTTTAGCTATACAGATGGTGATGGTGATATCGGAAACGATAGTATCGACAATATTTTTTTAATTGACAAAAGAACAGAACAAACCTTGGCAACTTACCGTTTTCCAAATGATACGGATTCAAAACCTGGGGAATTCAGAAAAGGTGAACTGCAGTTAATTATTTACGCAGGTTGCTGCATTTATAACAGCGGAACTGTTCAGGACTGTAGTCCCAATCCCAACCAAGCGCTTGATACCATGCGTTATATTATTGAGGTAAAAGACCGTTCGGGCAAAACGAGCAACAGCATCGAATCGGAAGATATAATTTTAGAATGTAATTAAACTATTATGAAATATATACCCCTTGCAGCTTTTTCTTTTTTCACTGCAGTTCTTGCAGTTGAGTCCTGCACTCCCCCACCCATTTTCGATGAAACGCCATCTATTGAATGGAATAAATTTACCGTCGATACCGTTCAGCAGTTTACAGGACAGGTGAGTATGGTCATCAATTTTACCGATGGCGATGGCGACCTTGGAGCAACCGATAATGATTCTATGCCCAATATGCTTATTATTGACAGCAGAACAGATGACACTATATTTTACCGAATTCCAAATATTCCAAGACAAGGCGCTGCAAATGGCATCTCTGGTGAGATTGAAGTGGATATGAGTACCATCTGCTGTATGATTCCAGGCTTCCCCATCCTCTGCGGCGAACTTCCTAACACACACGATTCTGTCATTTACAAAGTAAAAATCAGGGATCAGAGAAATCGTTGGAGCAATGAAATTGAGACTGCTCCTTTGAAGGTAAGGTGTTTTACTCCTTAATTTATGCATACCAAAAAAAGTCCCATAAACCAAAAGCGATTTATGGGACTTTTTATTTTTATAAAAAACTAAGCAGGAATCACAGCAGCATCTTCCTTTGGTGCAACCAAAACCTGAGATTTTAACTTATCATTGCCCAAACGATAAAGGGTTCTGAAGTGAGAAGCTAAAGCCCCGCGGAAGGTTTTGTATTCCAGATAAGGTATTCCAAATTCCTCTGAGGTACTTTTTACAATTTTTGCAATTTCGGGATAGTGCACATGACAGATGTTTGGAAACAAATGGTGTTCTACCTGAAAATTAAGCCCCCCAACGAACCAGGAAATCAATTTATTTTTTCTGGCAAAGTTTGAAGTAGTTGCCAATTGATGGATGGCCCAAACATTCTCGATATTACCAACCTCGTTTGGTTGAAAATGATCAGTGTTTTCTACTACATGCGCTAATTGAAATACAATAGTCATAATGAACCCTGCGGTAAAGTGCATAATCACAAAACCAACAACAGGTACCCACCAGGCATAACTCAACAGTACCAAGGGCATTACAAAGAAAATCCCCCAATAGGCAAGTTTAGTTATGGTTAGCATTACAAATTCAAAGACAGGATTATGTCCAATATCTTTCGTTCTGCCTTCACGGTTATAGGCAGCTAATGCTTTAAAGTCTTTCCAAAGAATCCATGCAACTGTTGCCATACAATAGAGCAAAGGTGCATATAGATGCTGAAAACGATGATATTTTTTCAATTTCCCATCTGGCGACAAACGCAACAAGGGTTTGTCTTCAATGTCTTCATCCATTCCATACACATTGGTATAGGTATGGTGCAATACGTTGTGTTGAACTTTCCATGTCATTGCGTGACCCCCTACCAGATTCAGGGAATAACCCAATATAGAATTTAAGGTAGCATTTTGTGAGTAAGCACCATGGTTTGCATCGTGCATTACACTCATACCGATGCCAACAAGTCCAATACCAGAGACAAAATAGCAAAGCAGTACAGCCCAAACCGGCAAAATATTGGTCATTACAATTGCGAATGGTATCAGATAAAAGGAGAGCATCGCTGTAGTTTTGAGATACATGCGCCAATCTCCATTTCGAGATATTTTATTGTCTCTGAAGTAGTTATTTACACGATCGCGTAAAGTTTGAAAGAACTTAGCCTTGTCTGGCAAAGAAAATCGAATTGTTTTTTGCATAAACTGTTTTTGACTAAAAAAGCAAATTGGATGTAATGCGAGGGCAAAAGTAAGGATTAAAAGTCATTTAAGTAATTAACTAAACTATTATTTGACTAATTGTCTATTTTTAGATTTACAAATTTACTCAATGATTTGCTATCTCTGTTTTATAAAAGTATAATAGTATCAACACAGATTTAGCTCAAAAGATTAAAATTACTTCAGTTAGTTAACAATTTAATGATTTAATGCGTTCCTCGAATGCTATTTTATGAATAAGCGATGCAGTTGTCGCGCTTTTTCTGTTTTAATTTCGATGTAATAAATTCCAGGGTTCAAATTAAGTTCACTTTGTAGTTTGTGATTCCCTTCGAAACAAAAACCTGAAAAAATATTTAAAAGATTTCTACCTAAAATGTCCAGTAAATTAATGTCAGTACCGGTACTTTCTTCCATACTAAAATCAATTGTAAAATTTCCATGAGTTGGATTAGGATAGACCTTTGTGTTTAAAATAATGTAGTCTGAATAATTCACAGCGACAGGAAATATTTCAACGGAATCGACAAATGTACTGGAGCAGCCAAAGGAATTTGATACCGTAAGCGATACCAAATAAAGACCTGAAGCTGTATAAACATGAACCGGATCAGTGAGGGACGACTGATTTCCATTGCCAAAATCCCAACTGCTGCTGTTGAAAGTGCCACTGCTGTTATTTGTAAAATTTATAGCTAGTCCATTACCCTGCACAAAACTGAAAGCTGCTGTTGGCGACGGATTTATATGGATATAAATTGTATTAGAGGTGTCGGATCCACAACTGTTACTTACTATAGCGCGAAGGTAAACTGACTGAGTCAGAGGCCCGGTATTGAAACTATTTCCGACAAAATTACTTGGAATGAAACTGCTGCCATTTGACGACTGTTGCCAAATTGCAGAATCTGAAACTCCGTTCAATGTAACTGTTGTTGAAATTCCACTGCAAAGCGTATCTTGGGCCGAAATTGCAATACCTGAATTTGGTCCTGCTCCAATGCTAATATTTATTCCATTGTCGGCTCCAATAATATTTGGACTGGAAGATACAACTCTTATTCTGTAGCCATTGCCTGCAGCTGTTCCGGGAGGAATGGTAACATTTATTGCCGAAGCACTTTGGGCTGTCAATTGACCGATTGTAAGCGGAGAAATAAAACTACCTGATGAATTGGAAAGCTGAGCAGTAAAAACGTTTCCGGCATTGAATGCTCCCGTAGTGTTGAAATTAAGATTAAAAACATCGCCAGGACAGAAGGCAACAGCATTGAAAGATGGAGCTGTTATGGTTGCAGCTGGTGCATTTACAAAACCCCTTACAATAAATTCATCGATTCCAAGACTCGGGTCGCTTGCAGAAGTTGCAGTAAGATTCACAAAACGAAAGCCA
>JBIPOO010000245.1:0-6007 GCA_044379045.1 Saprospira sp. | reverse complement strand
GATACAACGAACTTTACAGTGATTGTTAATCCAGCCAATGAGACAGTTTACCGCTTTAGTGCAACAAGTCCGCTGGGTTGCGAAGTTGACACAACAGTCATCATCTCAGTGACCAAACCGCGCAGAGCAGCTGCTCCTGCAGGTTTCACGCCAAATGGAGACGGTGTAAATGACAACTTCTTTGTACAAGGTGACGATAAACTGGAAAAAGTTAAAGTCTTCCGTGTCTACGACCGCTGGGGCGAATGCGTATTCTTTGCCGAGAATATTGCACCGAATGATCCGAATTTAGGTTGGGACGGTACTTTCAAAGGCGAGAAGATGAACTCGGGTGTTTATAGCTGGTATGCTGAAGTGGAGTATATAGACGGATTTAAGGAGATTATCAGGGGGGATATTACTTTATTAAGGTAAAAGCGGAAAGTGTTTTGGTAAACTTTTAGGAGTGATTTAGCAAAAGGGGCGATTTTTCCGTTCGCTATCACAAACAAAATTTACATATTATTAAAAATCAAGTCTCGCCGTTTTCGACGAGACTTGATTTTTAAAATTTATCGTTCAGCAATTTTAAATTGGTTTTTACAATCAAAACAAACCACCAAAATTTATAAAATACCATTTATGAAATACATCTATCTTTGTATTATTTTTGTATATACTTTGTTTTCGCAAAGTATTTTCGCGCAATTTACAGCTGCTGATAGTTTACGTGGGCAATTAAGACCGGAACGTACTTGTTACGATGTAAAATTTTATGATTTAAATATTGATATCAATTTTCAAACTAAGCACATAAAAGGCTACAATACAATTATATATAAAGTTGTTCGCGGATTCAATATGCTACAGATTGACTTATTTGAAAATATGAAAATTGACAGTATTGTGCACAAAGACATTAGTGTAAAATTTCACAGGAGATTCAACGCAGTTTTTGTGGATTTGGGCGAAATGCAGGAGGAAGATATAACAGATAGTATTAGGGTTTATTATCAGGGAATTCCCAGAATCGCTATTAATGCTCCGTGGGATGGGGGTTTCACTTGGACGAAAGACAAAAATGGGAAACCTTGGCTTGGTGTATCCTGCGAGGGAATTGGTGCCAGCTTATGGTGGCCGAATAAAGATCACTTATCGGATGAGCCGGACAGTATGCGTATCAACTGCACTGTGCCATCGGAGCTGACCTGTGTTTCGAATGGAAATATGCGCAGCAAAACAAAAAAAGGCGTAAAAACATCCTTCGAGTGGTTTGTCTCCTACCCTATCAATAATTACAATGTGACTTTGAATGTGGCCGATTATGTACATTTTTCTGACACTTTTGTATCAGCAACTGATGCTTCAAAGTTAGCTATGGACTTTTATGTGCTGCCCTACAATCTTGCTGCGGCAAAAAAACAATTTAAAGAAGCACATGAGGTATTGAGAATTTTTGAAAAATATCTGGATAAATACCCCTTTTGGAATGATGGCTACGCATTGGTTGAAACTCCTTATCTTGGCATGGAACATCAAAGTTGTATAGCTTATGGCAATCAGTTCATGCCGGGGTACATGGGCAGTCACCCACAGGGTATGCCGGAAGATTATATAATTCTACACGAAACTGGGCACGAATGGTGGGGGAATAGTGTGAGCTGTGTTGATCATGCCGAAATGTGGATTCATGAGACTTTCTGCACCTACATGGAATTGGTTTATATGGAGGAAAAGTATGGTAAATATTCCGCAATTAAGTATCTTAAATTTAAAGCTTTATACATGTCAAACACTGAACCGATTCTAGGTCCAAAAGATGTGAATTACGAAAGTAATGATTCTGATATGTATTATAAAGGCTCCGCAATGCTACATACCTTACGCACTGCAATTGAAAGTGATAGCCTTTGGTGGGATATATTAAAATCCTTTTACAAAAAATTTAACACCAAGCCAGCAGTTACTGAGGACTTTATAAATCATGTAAATGAAAAAACCGGAAAAGATTTTACTTCTTTTTTTAATCAATACCTGAAGCAATCTAATCTGCCAATTTTGTATTATGAGATAAAAGAGGGTAAAAATGGGCCACAATTACATTATAAATGGGTAAATGCAGTTAAAAACTTCAATATGCCCGTGTTTTTAAAATACAAGGGTAAAATCTGTAAATTGAATTGCAGCGATCAATACAACATTTTTGATGCTAATTTAAAAAAGGGAGAAATGCCTGAATTTCTTTATGGACTTTACAGAATTGTGGAGAACAATAATGGGGTAAAAACAGAATATTTCTGGCAGTAACTATTTATTTATTTTCATTAACGCCTAACCATATTTGCCTTAATTTTAGTTGTTCTTCGCTGGGATCAAGGACAAAGCTAAAAACATCTTTTTTTAGCACAGGTATAGTTGTAACCTTGGTATCTAGTGCTATTTCCTCTAATCTTCCGCTATTGTTATTTCTCCTTTGCACCTTTACGTTCAGCATATCGGAGATGCGCACAGTTTTTTGATATTCAGATAAAACCTGCTGTATGTTTTTATCATTTACCTCAATTCCATTCCAGGAAAGAAGAATATCTCCAGACTGAAACTTTATAGATTTCTTACCAAAGTCATCCAAATTATCATATTTGTTTATAAACATCCTGCCCAATCCATCTGATCTCAATACGCCTTTTTCCAAACCTCCAAGTGGCGATATTTCAGCTACTAAGGCACTTTCACTATACTTTAACCCAAATGGTTCGAGGTATTCGTTAAATTTGAGCGATTCTGTTCCCTCAATGTGGCGCGAGAAAAATAAAAGTAAATCCTTTTGTCTGGTAATCTCGATTATTTTCTCGTAAAGCTCGTCATCTTTAAAACATTGTTCCTTTCCAAAATGACTGGATAAATCCTTGAGCAGACTTTGCAAATCATACTTCCCCTTGCTATGATTAATGAGCGATAGATCGAGACACATTGCAGCAAGAGCAGCTTTTGTATAGAAGGTCTCGAAATAATTTGAATAGGGCTCAATTAGAATGTAACTGCTGATTTCAGCTAGAGAAAGCCCTTCTTTTACGCCAAATCTTGATTCATCCTGTTTTTGGCTAAAAACATTTAAAAGTTGCGATGCGCTCATCAAGCCAGTTTTGACTTGCATATGAAAAGACATATACTCTACAACGCCCTCATATAACCAAAGATGCCGCGACATTTTAGGTTCGAGGTAGTCAAAATATTGAATTTCTTCAGATTTAACATGAAGAGGTGTTACTATGTGGAAAAATTCGTGCGCAGAGAGCTCCACCATTTTACTACCCAGAATACTAATTGAATCCTCATCGAAGCAAAACAATGCGGAATTGTGATGTTCTAAGGCACTTTCGTTTCCGGAAGGAAATCCTTTTGGGGAAAGGTATATCAGAAAATTGTAATGATCGACCGGAAGTATACTGCCAAGATATTTGTTTTGAGCCTCTAGTATTGGCATGATGCGCTCTTTGATTTCAGTTGCTCTAACCTTATTATTTGGAGAATAAACAGCAATTTGAATTTCGCCGTAGCCAAGTTTAAAATTTACTGTATCCGGCACAGTGTACATCATTGGCCTGTCGATTAGGTCCCGATAATTCGTTGCTGTAAAATAGTCTGTACCACTGTCGGATCCAGTCCTTCTAAGTGAGGTTGCTCCATACATGGAGCTTGGATGCGCAACAGTGAGCTCTATGGGTAAATCGAGTCCATTTTTGAAAAAACCGAAGAGTCCATGTGTATTCAACAAAAAGCTCTTTCCTTCTTCGAAACTTGTTCCTGCAGATTCAAATACAGGATCCTTAAGTCTGGTATCCCAGGTATCATCCACTATGTAAACAATTCTATCGAGCTTTTTTGCCTTTGAAATGCGCCAGCTTGATTCGTCCACCCTGTCTACATACAAGGAATTTCCTTTTGCATCAAAGGCTTTTAGCTCTCTGACCAATTGGCCATAATCATGTAATGCATAGGTGCCGGGAACTATACGTGGAAAATGAAAAAATACCTGATCTGCCTGTATGCCGGCAGGTACCTTGAGTTCTACCTTGAGTCTGTCTTCGGAAACCTCGTTGAGATTAATTTTGTATTTATAAACGTTATTTTGGGCTGACATTGTATCACACAATGTTAGCAGAAGGCAAAATATCAATACAAAATTGTGAATTTTCATTCTGATATGCTGAATTAGCAGAAATCTACTTTGTTGGGGAATAAAAAAGGATTACTTTATTTATAATTTCGTGATGAAGTTAGTCAAAAGTGATACCAATTTATAATTCTAAATTAACTTTTTATAATTTCCGTTTATTTTTATTTCGAAGCGCTATTTCATTCTTTGAATTGCTGCCTCCAATTCTTCGAGACTTTTTTGCAAACGCAGATTATCGCTTTTATTTTCTTTGACTCCCTGATAATATTCCTGCGTCTTTAGCTTATCACCTTTTCTTAGGGTAATTGATGCCAGATTCAGATAAGCCATAGCACGCTCCTGCCTGCGAGGCAGTCCATAATCGAGGCTTTTCAACAACTGTTCTTCACCTTCTTTGAGGTACAGGGCTTCGCTCCCATCGTCTAAATTTACTTTATAGAGAGAAATCAAGCCCTTTGTAAAAAAATAATATGCTTTGTGACTTTTGAATAACCATTCGGGTTTATAGGTCTGTGCTAATAAACTTTCAGCTTCATCCACTCTGGCACTATTGAGCAAAAACAAAGCGCCGTTTACAGTACCAAATAAAAGGTAACCGGCAATCAGAATTAGTGCAAGAACCCACATACCTATACTCGTTGCAGGACCCAGATTCAGCATCATTGAGACAAAACCGCCTGCAATGAGTGTGAAAATGAAAAAAATTCTAAATCTCAAGGAAAAAAGCATAAGCGTTTTTTTTAAATGATAAAAACAGCCCGAATTAGTACCCGGACTGTTTTCTAATGTTATATGACATATTATTTTTTACGTTTGCCGGGGCTTCTTTTCATAAATCCCTGCTGCATCATGGCTTTCATCCCCCCTTTGCCGGAAGATTGCATTTTTCGTTGCGATTCGTGATCGCCCTTGAGCATCATGTCTACCTGAGCGAGCTGTTCTTTTACCTGTGGAGTTGTAATGTTCAGCTTTTTGGTTTTTGCATGCAGTTCTTTTATTTTATTGACAATGAGCAGATTTTTTGGGTCGCGCTGCAACTGCATGGCCTGAACATTAATGAGCTGCAGGTAAGCCATTCCTTTAAAATCGTCGGCAATTTTCATGGTAAGTACCTTATAGGTAAGCGATTCAGCTTTTTTGGTATCGCCTTTCTGCATAGCAATGGTACTTTTCATAAAGTAATACATACCATGATAACCAAATTGCAGCCATGAGGGTTTGAAAGTATAATTCAATAATTTATCGGCCCCTTCGGCATCGCCCTCCTGCATTTTCAAAGCAGCGCCGTTTACTGTTCCTATCAGTATATGTTTTGTAAGCAGAATAATCACTACTAACAATGGCATCCATGCCCAAACCAAACCAACTGTAAGCCAAAGAAAAATTGTTAAGGCAAGCGAAACGAAAAACAGAATAATCTGTCTTTGAAAATTAAAAAATCTTAGAAAACCCATAAATATGTGATATTTTATAAAAAGGATACAAAAGTCAATTAGCAACTAAACAAAGTAAGGCAATAATTGATTAGATTCTTACAAATTTTAACAACCCGACATTATCGTCTGTATTTTGGTGGTAAACATTGTATTTACCAGCTCCGGGATTTCCAACCACAACATGATCAAAAGCTCTTATTTGTTCCGCATCGGCATATCCCTCAAAAGCAGAATCAAAAATGAAAAGTTTACCTTCTTTTAATTCTAATGGTTGTTTATGTAGTTCCCATTTAGAATCGTCTACAGTTCCAAGAAATTCATCTAGTTTCTCATACTCGTGAAAGTTGCCTATTAATATTCCACCCTCATCGTTTTCCTTGAAAGAAATTACTTGTTCGCATGAAAAAATAATAGC
>JBIPOO010000051.1:0-19747 GCA_044379045.1 Saprospira sp. | reverse complement strand
TCTTCGCTCCAAGCCAGGATTTTCTTGAATAAACTTTCGCATTTCATCCGGATAACCTGCAAAAATTACTGCCATATTTCCCATATACATAGGCTTCGTTAAATTAGCCACTATTGTATCAATCGCTTCTTTACCAAAATCATCTCCCTCGTTATTATAAATTGCATAGGCCTCGTCTATAAACAAAACTTTACCAATTGCTTTGTCGAATGCCTCTGTAATATTGGGAGCTGTTTGACCTTGATATTCTCCAATTATCTGGTCTCTGGTTAATTCAATTACTTCACTGCTTGAAATTACCTGAAGATTACATAGGATTTCCCCCATCATTCTGGCAACTGTAGTTTTTCCAGTGCCCGGATTTCCTGTAAATACAAAGTTTAGCTTATAGTCAGGATTCCTTACATTGCGTTTTTCATTCCTTAACTTGTCTGCTTTAATTGAATTGAATAAATCATTTAGTGTTTTTTTCATTTGCTTTAAGCCGATAAGTGAATCTATGTCGCTTATCCCTTTCTTTAAGTCACTGCTTTTGATATTATTATTATAATTTGGAAAGTCAGATGATAAAATTGTTAATAATTCATCATCACTTGGATTTTCTAATTTAATTATTCTGTTATCGAGGTTTGATTTTAAAATTCCTAATAATTTTTCAGCAGCACCGGCATTTGCAAAACTTTTATTTCTTGGAAGTCTTTCAAAATAAGATATTCCATAATCTTTGCAATCATCAGCAATTTTAAATCCACTTGAATTTATTTTCAACATTAAAATGTCCCATAATTCCTCATTTGAATAATCTTCAAAATTAATCGTGTAGTTAATTCTTCGCTCCATGCCAGGATTTTCCCGAATAAACTCTCGCATTTCATCAGGATAACCTGCAAAAATTACTGCCATATTTCCCATATACATAGGCTTCGTTAAATTAGCCACTATTGTATCAATCGCTTCTTTACCAAAATCATCTCCCTCGTTATTATAAATTGCATAGGCCTCGTCTATAAACAAAACTTTACCAATTGCTTTGTCGAATGCCTCTGTAATATTGGGAGCTGTTTGACCTTGATATTCTCCAATTATCTGATCTCTGGTTAATTCAATTACCTCACTGCTTGAAATTACCTGAAGATTACATAGGATTTCCCCCATCAATCTGGCAACTGTAGTTTTTCCAGTACCCGGATTTCCTGTAAATACAAAGTTTAACTTGTAGTCAGGATTACTTACGTTATCTATTTCATTTCTTAACTTGTCTGCTTTAATTGAATTTAATATGTCATTAAGTGTTTTTTTCATTTGCTTTAAGCCTATAAGTGAATCTATGTCGCTTATCCCTTTATTTAAGTCAATGTTTTGGATATTATTATTATAATTTGGAAAATCAGATGATAAAATTGTTAATAATTCATCTTCAGTTGGGTTTTCTAGTTTAATTATTCTTTTTTTGAGGTTTAATTTTAAAATACTTAATAATTTCTCAGCAGTGCGTGCATTAGCAAAACTTTTATTTCTTGGAAGTTTTTCAAAATAAGAAATTCCATAATCTTTACAATCATCAGCAATTTTATAAGGAGTTATTTTAGAAATCAAAATGTCCCATAATTCCTCATTTGAATAATCTTCAAAGTTTATTGTGTCTTTAATTCTTTCCTTTAAGCCGGGATTTTTCTGAATAAACTCTTGCATTTCATCCGGATAACCTGCAAAAATTACTGCCATCTTTCCCTTATACTTAGGCTTCGTTAAATTTGCCACTATTGTATCAATCGCTTCTTTGCCAAAATCATCTTCCTCGTTATTGTAAATTGCATAGGCCTCGTCAATAAACAAAACTTTACCAATTGCTTTGTCGAATTTGTCTGTTACATTAGGTCCAGTATGACCCTTGTATTTTCCAATTATTTGATCTCTGGTTAATTCAATTACTTCACTGCTGGAAATTAACTGTAGATTACATAGGATTTCCCCCATCAGCCTGGCAACTGTAGTTTTTCCAGTACCCGGATTTCCTGTAAATACAAAGTTTAGATCATTTTCAGGAATCTTTACTTTTAACTTTTCATTTATTAACTTGTCTGCTTTAATTGTAATTAATATATCATTTAGCTTATTTTTCATCTCATTTAAACCTATAAGGGAATTCAGCATCTCATAACTTTTATCCAAATCATCATTAGACTTACTCATCCATTTATGCGGTATGTGTTTTACATCTAATATTGAATCACCTAAACTGTCATAATTAGATATTATATCTTGTACGAGATTTTCTATAGATCTAGCATTCCCCCAATTTTGGTCTTTTTGTGAAGCCATTTTTTCAATAGCTTTTTTCAAATTATCCTTAAAATGATGACTAAATTCAAAATATTTTAAATTTAAAATTGCAATCTGGAATAAAGCATCAGCATTATAATCTTTAAAATCAAAATGGTTTTCCGGTTGGAATCGGCTAATAAAACCCTTGTTTCCTTTTTCTAACAAAGTATTGATGTCTTCGGTGTAACCTGCCAGAATAATCAATGAATCTTCATTATTTTCCATAAATTGGATTAATACCTCAATAGCCTCTTTGCCATAATTGTGTTCATCATCTTCTTGGTGAAGACCATAAGCCTCGTCGATAAATAGAACTCTACCTATTGCATCATCACAAACTTTTTGAGTTTTAGGCCTAGTTTCACCTACATTTTGAGAAATTAAAACCTCAACAGTTACTTTTACCAAACCACCTATACTTAGAACGCCTTCTTCTGTAAGTATTTCTGAGAAAATTTCAGCAATTGCTGTTTTTCCTGTTCCAGGATTGCCTTTGAAACACATGTGAGGCCTAATCCTTATAGGATTTTCTCGTTCCTTATTCTTCTTTATAGTATTGATAATCTTCTTAAATTTTTCTACAATTGGTTCAATACCAACAAAATCATTTAATTGATCCCATGCTGACTTATTGCTTATCTCATTTAATAAATTTTCTTTATCAATTTTTTCAAGTTCTATAATTGCTGTTCTTTTCTGAAGTAATTTTAATTTAAGTTTCTCATATTTTCCCTGTTCAAATAAACTAAGTTTTGTATGTATTCTCTCATAATTTAGAAGGTTTTCAATCTCATCTTTTTCAGGTAATCCTATTTTTATATCACTTTCATTTTTAGGTATAAAATTATCATCATCTACTTTAGTAAATAACTGATTATGTAATTCAGGTGGTAATTCCTCTCCTTGTAAAGTTTTTTTAGTACCACAATTAAAAATAATTTTATGTTGATTATTCTGAGGATTTTGATTGACATATTTATCTATAAAAAGTTTAAATATATCAGTTTTAGTAAAAAAATCATCTTCTAACATTGTCTCTTGTATGACTATTGCAATTTTGTATTTTGGATTGTTCAATGCCCTATCAAAGGTATCATAGATTCGTTCTGTATTACTTTTATATGCTTTTCTAAGATTTCTTGAAAAAATTACAGCATCCTGAATTGTAGTTTCTTTTACCACAGAATCGGAAGGATTTTTTACTTCTCCTAAAGGCCCTCTACGTTTTCTTTTTTTCAAAATTATAGTTTCACTGACTCTATGATCTGTGTTCAATCTCAGTATATCTTGATCAGAAAAACTATAAAATTTTTCAATGCTATTATAAAAAACTACAGAATCGAAACCCTGATTTTTTAAGTACAGATAAAAGATTTCTTCAAAATTAAATCGAATTATATCAGCTGTAATAAAAAAGTCATCTACTTTTCCGTAGAGTACAGAAAGCAGTCTTTTATTTTGAATGTCTAATTTTAGGATGCGTTCAGGTAGCATATTAAAGTTTTAGTTTTAGTTTTAGTTTAACTTTTTGATCTTTAGTTAATTTTTTGCTTTTCATGGCATTTGAGTCGAATACTTTTGCATCTGGCAAATCGATGTTACTTACATTATCTCCATCCTTACTCAAAAATTTTTTAATCAAATCTCTGTTTTCCTGAACCAGAATATCATTTTGTTTTACATTACCATTTCTTTGTATGTACACCATGTTTTTTACACTATTATCTGTTTCATCTAAAACGCTTTCAACCATGACTGTCATACTTATATCTTGATTTCCATTATCAACCAATGTTGCAAAATATCCCTCTCTGAAATCATCTGAAATATAACCTTCATCATCATCATTTTTAAGTATGTAATTTCCATCGCTTAAAAGTTTATTAATAATTTCGTTAGCTGTTTCTACTCGATTTTGAGACAATTCTATATTAGAAACCGCTTCTTTTACTAAATCTTCTTCTTCAGATTCGAGTAAACTTATTTCTTTAATGATATTAGTCATATCTTCTGTACTGATTTCAGGATTCTGGAGTGCCGTTTTAATTTTTTGTTCCAAAGCATTCACTTTTTCTTCAAACTCTGTATATCTTCCATTTGTCCAGAACACCAAATCCACATCAGTATCCTGTGTCTTTGTATTTTGCTTGCTATGTTCTGTTTTTTCTATAAGTGTTTTAATTCCACTAAGCGATTGCTGATATAAACTTTCAAAGATTGCCTGGCTTATTTGTGATTTTTCTCTGATTTCCATTAAGTCTATTCTTGACTCAGTTAAATTTCCAATTGCTGCCTGAGGAGAATTTTCAATTAAATTTTCAGCATTTAAAACAGATATTTTTGCTCTTTCCAATTCCTGTTTTTGGAATCTTTTCACAGCAATATCGTTTTCCATTTCCGATAAATTTAATTTGCAATTTTTAAGAAGTTCTTTTGCCCAACTTTTCTGATCTGAGATATTTTGTTGCAGACTTCTTACATCATTTTTGATGTGGTTAATTTGGTTTTGGTGACTTTTATTTATTTCGATTTGTTCCTTAAATGCATTATTTATATCAGTTGTAAGATCATTAATTAAGCCATGTGTCTCTATTCTTAGTTTGTTAATGTCATTTTGATTTTGGATTATTACATTTTCAAGTTTTTTACCAAATTCATCTGATTGCTTATCGAGTTTTTTTTGAAGAGATTCAGACATATCCAATAAGGCAGCTCTGTGCTCAGCATCTTGCTGTGCCAATTTATTATCAGTTTCAGATCGAAGTGATTGAATAATTTGTCTCTCCCTTTGAATATTTTCTTGTCTGATTTGTTGAATTTTTGACTCTGACTCACGTAATGCCTTTTCACGAGCTTTTTTAGCAGCATTTTCTGCATTTGATCTAATTTCATCAATTTTCTCTTGAAGTTCATAGGCTGCTTTCCTATCAACGCGCTCTAAAGCTTTAAATTCTGTGCTCATAACTAAGATTTATATGTTTAATAATTTATTGGGTATTCCAATGCTTTGTAATTCTTTGCCAATTCTTAGATCGATTTTTCTAGAGCCTGAAATAAATTCATGCTCGTAAAATTTTAGTTTTTCAGTAAGGAAAATAAAATTTTGATTGACTGACCCTCTGAGTCCTAAATTATCATTTAATTTTTCAATGTATTTGCCATCTATAAGTAAATCTAAATTGGAAAGAAAATTTTGGGCCTCCACCCAAGACAACTCATGATATTTAAAACCTGAAAAACATATGTAATTTAAATCATTCCTTTCATTTTTAATCCTTAAAATAAGTTTTGTAAGTTTTGAAGCTTGTAAAAAAGGCTCACCACCGCTGAATGTAACTCCTTTGATAGTATGGTCATTAATAATGATTTTTGCTAAGTTTTCAATTGAAACTAATTTATTTATTACCATTGGAATCCCCTCAGGCGTTATACAACCCTTGCAATTGAAAGGACAGCCCTGAACCCAGATAACAAATCTGTTATCTGGACCAAGTGTAGTTACATTATTGGCTATAGATAATAAATTTAGGGTATCATCCATTTTAAATACGTTCGTAAATGGGTAATTCTTTTTTCTTGTCAATTAACTTTTTTAAAGTATCATCAAAATCATTCAAGTTTTTTCTTATTTCTTCTTTTAAAGACTCGACATAAGCATTTATGCCATCCATTTCCCCAATCTCTTTTAAATTTCCAAAAACCTTTTCGTTTTCTAATCCATGTTGTTTAAATGATTCGATAATTGTTTCATGTTTACTTTCTAAATTTTCTAAATCATTTTTAATAGATTCTATTTTTACAACATAAGAGTTATACGTATTTGTAAGTGTTAAAATTCTATCATCAAAGTTGTCATAAATTGTCTTGATAGGTGTATTTGAAAGTTTTTCAATGATACTATATTGTTTTTGAGAAATTGCTTCTATATTTTTTTTAGCTTGGTTAAGAAGTACAACTGTTTCAGATTCCAGATTGTCTTCACTTTTTGTTAAGCAGGAATTCAATGCATTTAATTGAATGATATAATCGCTGAGTTTATCTTGGATTTTACCATTTATTTTTGTTATTTCATCATTCAAATCATCTAAAACATTTTCAGTTTTTTCAATTTCATTTTTTTTAGCATTGAGTTCTTCCAGAGTTGATTTAACTTTTTGAAGTTCTTTAAATTTATCATTAATTTCATTTTCTGAATCAAGTAATTGCTGTTTTTCTGCAATCAATTGTTCTACCTCGATTATTTTTCTTAGGCTTTCATCGTTCTGCCGTTTGTAATTTTCAATTTCATCGAGCAATTTTTTTTGATTTTCAGAGACATTTTGACTGATTGAATTTTTTTTATCAATCTCGGTTGTAAACTCTATTATTTTTTTTAGACGAAAAACCTTTATCTCAGCACTAAGATGATCCGCAAACCAATCGCTGATAATTTTTTTATGCTCAAGAAATGTGTCCATATTAGTTAAAATAAATTTTTTTGGAAAGAATATTGTTATTGTTTAAATTGTTAATTTCACAAGAAAGATTTTTTAAACTATCAACTTTGAATAGTAATTGATTCGGGTTTAATTTCACATTGCCCATTTTAATTGGATCATCATCTGCTGGATTAATCATCAACTCTCCATACAGCCCATTATTGTAGATTTTAATTTTGGTAACTTTCCCATCAAGCCAAATGTTGATTTTGCTCTCATTTTCAAAATTTATATCGAAAGGCAATAATTCAACTAAAAAGCTATTTTTATTATCTTCTATTATGGGTAATACTTCTCTTTCGCTAAGTTTTACTATGTTTTTATGTTGAAATAAATGCATTAACGATAATTGATTTAGAATAAATACATTATCATTACTCAATTCTTGTATAAATTTTCTAAGCTTATTGTAGTACTCTACAACGCTAAATTCAGTGACAAAACAACTAAAAAGTCCTTTCATTGTAGAATATTCCAATTCCGAATATTCAACGTAAGTTGCTGTTAAGTCAGGATTATTTATTTTTTTTATAGTTTCTAAATCTGAAAATTTATATTGTTCCCTGACCTCATTTACTACAAGATTATATATTTCAGAATCTAAGTTAAAAGGATGTCGCTTAATAATTTTTTGTTTGTTATTTTTAAAGTCAAAGGAAGTTTGATAGAAAAAATGGTTTCCTATTTCTAAAATTTCAACCGAATTCATATTTTCTTCTTTTACAAATTCATACACTGTTCTAATTTCAAGGTTGGAATTACCTCTTAAGTTTTCCTCAAAAAATGGAATATTAAAAAATACAGGGCTTAAAAAAATGGTATTTGAATGATAGTCGTGTTTAGTTAAAAAATCTTTTACTGTTTTCAATAGTTCTATTGAATCACTTTCATTAAATGCACCGTTTGTTAGTATGTTTTTTACTAGAGATTCATTAAGTTTTATAGATATGCTTTTATCAAAATTTTTCAAGTCAATTAAGCAATCTTGCAATAACAATAAAGCCATAAAATTTACAATTATTAATGTATTTTATAAATTTATAACAAAACAACCATTATGGTTATTTAAATAATTTTGTTAATTTAAAAAAGGCCCCACCACTTTTTTTTCTTCTTGGGATCCTCTTCGAGTCGAAGTTTTATGAGTAAATCCATTTCTTCTTTAGTATCAAGATCAAATTCATGATAATCGTAATCTTCAATTCTTACCCATTGATGTGTAGTATAATTGCTTGGCACTCTGTAATTAGGTTCATACTGTCTTTTATAGGCAATTATCCTAGAATGTGTGCAGTTTCCACCAGCTTTGCCATCGGGTTTATCACCATAGCTGGAGCTTTCTTTTCCACATTGTCTGCATTTCCAATTTTGCATAGTATTTAATTTAAGATATAAAAATATTTTAATACTTCATTTTATAACTCTCTTAGAATCAATTTGTAAATCCTATAAGTTCACTTATCTATATTCCAATACTTTGCTTTATTACAGAATGATAAATGCAAGATAGCTTATTTTCTTTAGGATTAACAAATATCATAAAAAAAATTAAAGAATTCCCCTTTCCTGTTCTGCTCCATTTTCTTTGGCAGTTATTACAATAATAAGAATAAAATGTTAGGTTTCTGATAAGATAAAAATACCTCAAGTGAAATGTATAGAGACTGAACAAATTTTCCTGAATTTAGTCTCAGCAATACAAGTACCGCCTGTAACAGATAAAAAAAAGACTTCAGGAATGAGGCTTTTGCTCAAAATTACTACTCACAACCTAGCCAACAAACAAGCCAAAACCGATATCTTCCCCATGCAGCCACCCTCTGCAATGAGTACGCGATCATCTTTGGATCCACCTGCAGTCGATGTCCATAAGGTTTCTCCGTCAATGATATAGAGTCTTCTGTCTTTTGAACCGCCGGCAGTGGAAGACCAGACAGTATTTCCATCAACTATATAAAGGCGGTCATTTTTTGAACCACCGGGCGTGGATGACCAGATGGTAATACCATCGATAATAAAAAGGCGATCGTTCTTGGAGCCACCCGGAGTGGATGACCAAATATTGGTTCCATCGATGATAAAAAGGCGGTCATCTTTTGAGCCGCCAGCTGTAGAAGTCCAAAAAGTATTATTTTCAAGGATGTAAAGACGTCTGTCTTTTGAACCGCCCGAGGTCGAAGACCATATTGTACACATAACAAAGGATTTATGTAGGATTATTTAATTTTGGCTAAAGCACATATTCGCTTTATAGCACTAACATAAGTGCTTTTTTGATTTTTTACAAATCTTTCGTATTATTTTTTTTAATCTGCCTTTAGCTCATTAGGGAATATTTTTGACTGCCAAATGAAAAAATTTTAAAATTTTTCCTCAGTCGCGGAACTCCAAAGCAATAGTTGTAGTTTGTATAAAATGTATATTCAAAACAATTATTCTCGCCAAATAAATATTTAACCAAACAGCGCATGATTAGAAAGCTACACTTTATGTTAACCTTTGAATCATTGTACTATATTGGAAAAAATTTGCGTGCACATACGCTTCAATATGCGGTTCTATCTGCATTTAGCCGCTATCATCTCAGTTTTTTTGTGGAGGCTACTGGATAGCCTGTTATTTGGGAAAGCATATTTTGGTCGGACTATTTATTTCAATCTTTATCATGATCCCCATATGTTAATGGTATTATACCAAAAAATTACAAAAAGGAATTAAAGAAATGATAAGGGAATACAGCCTTCGTGACTGGAATTAACCGAATTAAAAAACATTATTTTTTTTTAAAAAAAAAAGAACCTTATGGAAAACGAAAAAAATCAGCAAAAATCGGGATTTCGTTATCAGAACGATCCATTACAGCACCTTTTTACTTTGGCCCTTTCATTTGTTTTATCTTATTTTTTCTTTCCTTCTAATTTAGCGTCGTATTCTTCGATGTTAATGTTGGTTGTGGGGACATTTTTCTCTGTACATTTCTTTCATCATTTTGTATTTTCAAAAAAACAAGCGGATTGAATTGTTCATTTAGCTAAAAGCCAGGCAGACATTGTGTTCAGCAAGAAATATAAGAAGATACCAAAAATACTATAAAAGCAACAACAGAACATAGGTCTCGACCTGGCTTTTTACAAAGTAAAAACAGCTTTAATTTTTTTTAATTATGGAAATAAGTAACAGAGAAAATCTATTAAAAGAAGAAGTCCTTGAACTACTCGCCTGTAAGTATTCACTTAGCTTTTTATTCGGCGAACCCAATGTATTTGAACAATGGTGCGATGACCGGGACTTTGTGCTAGAAGCTGTCAGTTACCAATCTGACTTATTAGAATTATGTTCTGAAAGACTCAGAGACGATAAAGAAGTTGTAAAAGCTGCATTAAATACTTATCCGTCCAGCAGTGAGTTTGCCTCCGATAATCTAAAAAATGATCCGGAACTAGTACTAGATGCCATAGCTAAAAGTTTTTACAATTTAAATCATGCTTCTGTATCGCTTAGAAACAATAAAGATTTTATCCTAAAAGCGCTCGATATAAATGCTTCCTGTTTTCGATTTGCAACAGATCAACTTAAAGACGATGTAACAATTGTGAAAAGTGCAATTGATGGAGATCCTGAGAATCTGGCTTTTGCCTCTGAGAGATTGAGAAATGATTATGATGTTGTAATGTCTGCAGTTACAAAAATTCCCGATACGCTTCAATTCGCATCTGAGGAATTAAAAAATAATCCAGATATTGTTTTGTCTGCAGTTAGCATCGATGGTACAAGTCTGCAATATGCGGCCCCTGCCCTACTCTTTGATAAAGAACTGGTTAAAATAGCCCTACAACATGAAAATAAATATTTTTCAGGTTCTGTACTCAGATTTATACCAGAGGAATTAAAAAATGATGCCGAAATTATACGTTTATCCATTGAATATGATCCCTGTTCTTTGGAATTCGCCCCCGAACATTTCAAGTCTGACAAAGAAATTGTTCATCTTGCCATCAGTAAAAATGGTTCCGCTATCGAATATGCTGCCGAGGAATTCAGAAATGACGCTGATTTATTGCTTCGATGTTTCGAAAGCTGCATGAATCATGGAATTATTGAGCTTCCAAAATCTTTATGCAATAATTTTGAAATCATCAAAAAGGCCGTACAAAAAAATGGAGATTACCTTGAAATAGCATCCGATAATCTCAAAAACAATAAAGAAATAGTCCTCGAAGCAATAAAGAATGACTACAATGCTTTTAATTATGCCAGTGAAGAACTGCAGGAAGACAAGGACATCCTAATAGAGGTTTTAAGTAAGAATGGACTTTTGCTTGAATTTTTAGCGGACAAATTCAAAGCGGACAAAGAAATGGTTTTGGCCGCCGTAAAAAATGTTGGTCCTGCGTTTGAATTTGCTGATGAATCGCTACAGGTTGACCGGGAAATTCTTCTGGCTGCAGTTTCCACTGATGGTGCCTGGTATCCAAAGCTGGAGGGATATCCTTATACCAGAAACATGAGAGGACTGTATTCTGCCCTTGCTTACAGCTCAGCATTTTTTCAGGATGATTTTGAAATTGTTATGACCGCTATCAACACAGACGGCACTGCCTATCATTTTGCCTCCGACAGATTAAAAACAGACCCTGATATTATGGAAGCCTGTATCAAACATTTCAGGTTCAATGGCGATTACAAAAATGATAAGTCCTTATTTATCAGTTTAATCAGATATTTAAATCCGGAATTTTACCATCTATGTCCCGAGTCGCTAAAAAAGGACCCTCATATTATCAGGGCCATGCTGATGAGAAAGGGATCTATGATTCATTGCATTCCTCAGGAATTTAAAGAAGATAGGATTTATATATGCATCGCCCTTAAAAATCATGTCTCATTATTTGAAACGCTTTCTGATGAATGGAGAGATAATTATGATGTTGTTTTAACTGCGGTCAGCACAGATGGCTATTGCCTAAAGTTTGCCTCCGAAAGACTTAGGAATGATAAAAGTATAGTGCTTGCAGCTGCCGAAAACAATGGAAATGCTTTTGATTTTGCATCAGAAGAATTGAAGAACTGAATAGGAAAGATAATCTGAGCATTTGAGAAACGAAGTTCCGTGAACCAAAGCTCCGCGAAGCGAAACGAATTTTCCCTAATTGCCTCTGTGAAAAACATTAGCAATCACTTTAGATGAAAGTGGAAAAATCGAAAGAAACGAAGAGGAAAGAGACTGCCTTGTTCTCTTGTCCAAAAACAGGCATAAACAAAATTTTAATCAAAAAAAAATAAGTTATGAACAACTACAAAAGCATTTCTTCCTGAATCACAAGTTTTACATGCATTTAGCTGCAATTGTGTTGAACTTTATGATATTTTCATTTATAGCCATATATAACTGCAACAGTATTTTAGACTATCCATTGCTTCCAACTCTTTTAACATCCTGTATTACCCTTGAATGCTTTTTCTATTTTGAAAAAGAAGATGACGATGAATTTATGCGTCAAATTAAAGACGATGAATTCGATTGAAATCAAAAGCAATAAAAATTATCTGTTAACAAAAAAAAATAACACCTTATGATAAAACTTGCAATTCATCTGCTCAACTACATGAAGCTATATATGTACCTTGCGGGTATAGCTTCCTACATTGTTACAATTCATTTGATAAAAACACACTACAACATGCAGGTAAGGCCTTTGGATCTGCTTATAGGTTTATTGTCGATATTTTTTATGGTAGAACTCGAGTACAGATTTTTATTTAAAAAAATCGTTGAAAACCTTAAAGATCAAATGGGTATCGGTGAAGAATAACTAATTTGTTATTATATAAACAACTGTATTACTTCCTCTGGATTATAGATACAATTGTCGTATTTAAAAATATAGTCTTCCAGCTTATAATCGCCCTTATAAGGTACTATCTTTTCAAAAAGCATAAATGGTTATTTCGGGTTGTGGGTTAAAACCCACAGCTCATTTGCTAACTTAAAAATCTGAGGTTTAAACCATCAGATTTTTTCAACCACAGGTTGATTTTTCAGACGGATTTAGCCTCAGAACCGAAGCGAAGCGAGCTCTATAAAAATCGGCACCTATCGAGACCGATGCTTTAGCATCGGGCATAAATGGTTATTTCGGGTTTTGGCTAACACCGATAGCTATCGGTGCCACTGCTTATTTACTAACAAAAATCTGAGGTTAAAACCATCAGTTGAAAAAAGAGGAATAAGGTTCCATATCAATAAAAAACCAGGAACTCACAATCTTTTTTTAGGTTCACCGCATTACTGCAAAGATATTCCAGCGTAGCAGTTAAGACTTCTTTGAGTTCTGTATTTAATTCCTGTGGTTCTATGCCATCAATTTTTAAATTTACGGCGGCAGAGCAATTGTATCCCATCTTTCAGATATTTTAATTTGATTTAATTGATTCTTATGATTTTACAAAAATAAATTTTTTTACAATTCTCGCATCCAGTCAGGTAGTTCATTTTCTTTGCCGAGTTCTGTTGCGAGGCGTTTGGCGTTTTGGATGGCTTTTTTAGCATTAGTATTTTCTACGCCTCTATCAGTTTTTAAAATTTCAGCACATTGAATAAAATAATCTATAGCAAATTTAATATCACCTAAAGCTTCATAACACTGGGCAATTCCATAAAGAAATCTTGCATTTTTATATATTTCAAATCCACTTTTGTAGGATTCTATGGCCGAATGATACTCCTTTTTAAGAAAATAAACTTTTCCTAACCAATTATACAAATCTTCAAGTTCTTTCCCATCCACTAAATACTTTGAGGAAATATTCTTTGCTTCCTTGTATTGTTCGATGGCCTTATCTAATTCTCCAAGATTGTAAAACGAATCTCCAAGACTCCTTTTGGTTTCAAATATTTCTAAATAATTTGTCGATATATCTTTTTGAAGAATTGATAAACTTAATTCATATTTTGTAATTGCTTTAAGGTATTCCTTTTGTACAGAGTAAATACAAGCAGATGAATTATATAAACCCTCAAGTTCTTTTTCGTCAATATCATATCTCAAGGTTAAATCTATGCATTTCTCATATTTTTTGATTGCATTATCAAAATCATCGATTTCATAGTAAGAATCTCCGATGACTTTTTGTGTTTTATAAATTTCTAAATAATTTGTTTTATCATTTTTCTCTAATATTCTTAATCTTAATTCATAACTTGTAATTGCTTTCTGAAAATCTTCAATTTTAAAATACAAGTAGCCTAACCAATTATATAAATAATCAAAATCTTTATCTTCTAAATTGCACTTGGAGGAAATCTCCTTCACTTTCTCGTATTGTTCTACAGCTTTGTAAAAATCTCCAAGTTTATAATATGACTCTCCAATTGATTGTTGGGTTTCATAAATTTTTAAATAATTTTTGTTTTCATTTTTCTCTAATATTGACAATCTTAACTCGTAATTTAAAATTGCTTTTTGATAGTCTTTATCTAGAAAATAGATATACCCAAGCCAATTGTATAAATATACTAGTTGTTTATCTTCCATTTTGTTTTTTAATCCAATCTCCAAACTTTTTTCAAAATTTATAGTCGCTTTATTGTATTCTTTTTTCTCGTATTCTGACTTTGCAATCCAATAGTATAATTCTTTTAATTCGGAATCTTTTATAACATTCACATTTGCTTCTAAAATGCCAAGGCATTTATAGTAAAACTCGGAAGCTTTATCATAATCTTCACACATGAACCAGATATTTGCTATTTTTCTGTAAGTGTCAGCTACATTTGTATTGTTTTTACCTAATGTAGTTTCAAAAATTTCAAGCGCGTTCTCATGAAAATCAAGAGCCTTAAGGTATTCATTTTTTTTATATAAAATATTACCAATACTATTTAATGATTTTGCCAATTCCGGATGAAATTTTCCGAATATTCTTAGTCGTATGTCGTAAGTATGACTATAGAAATTTTGTGCTTCATCAAGTTTTTTTACTTTTTCGTTAATTACACCAAGATTGTATAATATATAAGCTACATCCTCATGAAAATCACCTAAAATAGTCCTTCTTATTTTTAAACTTTTATTTAGATACTCTAAGGATTTACTAAAATCTATATCATATTCCATATAAATTAAGCCAATATTCATAAATGAAAAAGCAACACCTAAACTGTTTTCACCAAATTTTTTCAAGTCGATTTCCAATGATTTTTTGTAATAATCAAGTGCTTCCTCATACCTTTTTAGTTTATGCGTTAATACCCCCATGTTTAAAAATTCAAATGAAGAACTTTCCTCACCATAATACTCTATTGAGTAATCCAGTGCTTTTTTCCAGAAATGCTCAGCCATAGACAGGTCAGACATTTCATTATAGACAAAACCTAAGCTATTGTAAATTGAAAGCAATCGAAAACTACCTGCTTCGTCTTCATCTTTTTTAACTTTATAAGCTTTTTCATAATACTCTATAGCTTTTTTATAATTTGCGAATCTGCATTCATAACTACCAAGTCTTTTTAAAATTTCATAATCTTTTTTTAAATCTTCAGGAATATTATCAATTTTATATTTGTACTCATTTGCTTTATCTATATTCAAGTTGCCAAGGGCATTCAATCCAAGTAATACTGAATACATGGAATCAAAGGCTAGTTCATCAAGAATTTTTTCATAAAATTCTCTTAATAGCTTTTCCAATTCCAACTCATTCAACAGCCCCTCCAAATTCAACAATGCCTCCCAGTCATTTTCTGTTTTGTTTTCCAAAACCTTGTCCAGCAAAGCTTTCACGCCCCTGTTTTTCATGTAGATAAACAAGGGCGCAATACAGATGCCTATTTTATCGCCACCCGAATCGATCAATGCAGTAATCAGCTCCATTTCATCGCGTTGCGCCAATTCTGCCAGGAAGCTGTCCAATGCTGCTTTTTTCAATTTTTTACCGCTTTGTATAAGGTCTTCCACTGCAGCTAAATCAATTTTAGGGCTTTTGGTATACAATTGCAAACCCAAAATATACAATAGCAGCCCCTCCACCGTAAAGGCGATATAAGCATCCAGATCTTTTGAGTAGCGACTGATCCAGCCATTTTTCAAAAGTCTTTGATAGGGTATTTTACTTTTTTCATCGTTAAAAAAGGATTTCATACGCTCACTCTTCTGCACGGTGTCGAAAAGCAATTCATTTGCTCCTTTTTCCCAGATGAGCGCGGCCAGGTTTTGCATAAAGCTTTGCTCCTCAGCAGAAAAAATGCGAAACCAATCCTTCCAAATATTCAAATGCCTCCCTTTTTTAGGCAGACTTTTGCCATGATATAATTCCAAAAATAGACGCATCACCAGGGGATTACTGATTTGATTGTATATTCCACGGTCGAATTGTGCAATTCTGTCGAAATCAAAATTGGGACGGTAAATGCCTTTTTTCATTTGATAATAATGTTCCCAGGCCCCTTTCATCTCCTGCATATCCATAGGCGTAAGCCAATGCACATAGGCACAGAGGCCTTTTTCGTTTTCTTTTTTCTCGCCGTAAAGGAGCTGCTCATCTGTCTCAGCTATTGGGTAACGATTCAAATCATCTTTGGCATTCGCCCTGTTGCCTATGATAAATTTCAAAGCGCCAGGCTCGAATTGCTTTGAGAGTTGCAGTATTTCATCCCAAAGCGATTCTGAATTTTTAGCCTCATTCAATCCATCCAATAAGATGATGGTCGGTTCGGCCTGCGTTCCGGCTATGGTATAGTCCTCCAATGAATGATTTTCATCTATATTCAGTCTGTATGCCAACTCTTCCCGTAGGGTATTTTTCTGCATACGGGCGGCACGAAGAAAGAGGCAGGAAATATTGCGCTCCTTGTACTGATTCATCATTTCTGCCAGTAAGTTGGTTTTGCCACTGCCGGCCTCCGCTGCAATGAAAAAGATATTTGCCCTGGCGCCTATCCATTCGCGCAGCTTTATCTCCATCGACTGCCTTTGCTGATAAACCCCTTCAATAATTTTCTTCTCACGCAGCAGGGTTTCCATTACCCAGGTATTTTCTTCAGTTAATCTTTCCAGTAATTGCGTTTTTCCAAAACTTTCGGGGGTAAAAGGTACTTCTTTCTGTTTTTCGCGCAGCAGTAATTTCAGTCGCTGTAAAATTTCACCGGAGGTTTCTTTCACAATATTTTCCGGACTGAAAAACTTTATGCTTTGTCCGTTATAAGCCTCATAAACCATGAGTTTACTCTCATTTTCAAAATCACCTAAAAGTGTCGGGATGATAAAAAATGGAATCAAAGGCAACTTTCGGCCCTTGTCATCTGCCAGCCAGACTCTTGCCTCATCAATCTCCGGAGCATCAGCTGTCTCAGTAATTTCTGTTGATTGCAGTTTCCAGCAGCTGTTGTTCTCTTTTTTATACATATGCAGCGCAAGTTGCGCGGTCATCAACTGCAAAAGATCTTTAAAAATAGGGTAATAATATTCCCAGAGTGCTTTCGCCTGTTTATCGCTCAAAGGAGTGCCATGCCCCAGGTATTTATTCCTAAAATTAATGAGCATATCAATAGCGGTCATGCCATTCTTTTCAGAATAATTCACATCGCCAAAGTCATCAATCATTTCTACTTCGATCTTAAACTTTTTTTCATTGGCTTTTTGGTAAAACTTGTAAACCTCGGGGAAAACCAGCTTAATTTTTTCCTTACTGAGCAGTGCATAAGATTCACGAATAAACTGATTCCATCTACCAAATGAGGGCTCGCCAATATTGCTTTCAAAAAGGTCTATCATTTTGCGGCTCTTAAAATCTGAATGGATAAATTCAGAAATGGAAATTAAGCCCAGATACTTCAGAAAATTATTAAAGGTATAAGCAAGTCTGTGTAGCTTTTTTTCATAATCGCTTTGTTGAAATGTATCCTGTAGGGGATAGGCAATGACATAGGGCAAGCTAGCTATCAGCTGTTCATCTTGATGATTGAGAACAGGCGCAATTGAAAGCTCTTTTAATGCCTGTTGACAAAGAGGACAGTTTCCTTCAGATGGAAAACTTGCTTTTGACTGTGAAATAATACAGTTTGAATTGATACAGATATAATTGCTCATTTTTTTGCTATGTGTTCTTTTAATTAAAATATTCCTTTACCCGCTCCCCAAATTCTGCCTCTGTCATTTTGCCTTTTCTTACTTGTTTTGCCCAAAGCTGAATTTGTTCCTGCTCATCCTCATCCTCAATTTCCCCTATCCAATCCTCCAGATTATCCGTCCTGCGCTCAATAGTTATGTCCTTGGGAAATTGCGCCTTGATATCCAAAGCCCATTGAATGTTCAGGCTGCGATTGTAACGATTTATCCGCTCCTTTGTCGGATTTTCAAAAAATAGCTGATGTATGCTATACAACTGCATCAGATGTTCTATGGTATCTCTATCACCCAGGAGTATGGGCAATGCTTTTTGTATAAGTTCAGCACTCATATCCTCCAGGCTGATACTCTCTGCCCAGCCTTTGAGATAATACAAAATAGCCTCTTCGCTTTTGAATTCTTTGCGCAGTTCCAGTGATTTTTCCCAGCCATGAGTTTCTTTGAGGGATTTGGCGATGGATTTCCAGCAGGATTGGCGTTCTGAGATGAGTGGGATTTCGAGGCCGGTTTGTTCTGAAAGAGTATAGTTGCCTTGTTTAAACAGTTCTACGGCAATGTCCTTTAAGCACTCACTCTTTTTCCAGTCATCACTTATGCCTCGGGCGATTTCCAGTGATTCCTGCATCACCGATGCCGATTCCTCCACCTGACCCAATTTGCTCAACTCTACTGCGATTTCCTCCAAGGCGCGACTCTTTTGCCAGTCATCACTGATGCCTCGGGAGATGGCCAGCGATTTCTGTAACTGACCTTGTTTGCTAAGTGCTACAGCGATTTCCTTCAAGGCGCTACTCTTTTGCCAGTCATCACTGATGCCTTGTGCGATGGCCAGCGATTCCTGCATCACCGATGCCGATTCCTGCACCTGACTTAATTTGCTCAACTCTACGGCGATGTTCTTCAAAGCGCGACTCTTATCACTTCCATCATTGATGCCACGGGCGATGGCCAGCGATTCCTCTATCTTACCCTGTTTGATCAGTGCTATTGCGATGTGCTTCAAGGCGCGGCTCTTTTCCCTGTCATCACTGATGCCACGGGCGATTGCCAGCGATTCCTGCATTACCAATTTCGACGCTTCCAGCTGTCCCTGTTTACTGAGTTCTACGGCGATATCCTTCAAGGCGCGACTCTTATCACTTCCATCATTGATGCCTTGTGCGATGGCCAGCGATTTCTGCATCAGCGATGCCGATTCCTGCACCTGACCCAATTTGCTCATTGCTACTGCGATGTGCTTCAAGGCGCTACTCTTTTGCCAGTCATCACTGATGCCTTGTGCGATGGCCAGCGATTCCTGCATCACCGATGCCGATTCCTGCACCTGACCCAATTTGCTCAGTTCTACGGCGATGTTCTTCAAGGCGCGACTCTTATCACTTCCATCCTTGATGCCACGGGCGATTGCCAGCGATTCCTCTATCTTACCCTGTTTGATCAGTTCTACGGCGATTTCCTTCAAGGCGCTACTCTTCCAATAGTCATCACTGATGCCTTGTGCGATGGCCAGCGATTCCTGCATTACCGATTTCGACGCTTCCAGCTGTCCCAATTTGCTCAACTCTACGGCGATTTCCTTCAAGGCGCTATTCTTTTCCCTGTCATCACTGATGCCTCGGGCGATGGCCAGCGATTCCTGCACCTGATTTTGTTTGCTCAACTCTACGGCGATTTCCTTCAAGGCGCTTCTCTTTTGCCAGTTATTACTGATGCCACGGGCGATGTCCAACGATTCCTGCATCACCGATGACGATTCCTGCACCTGACTTTGTTTGCTCAACTCTACGGCGATGTTCTTTAAGGCGCTACTCTTTTGCA
>JBIPOO010000244.1:0-6040 GCA_044379045.1 Saprospira sp. | reverse complement strand
AGTCAACTCAATAGATTTGGAAAACAATAAATTGTTTATAGCGGGTAGGTTTTTTGGCACACTTGATGCAGATCCAGGCTCGGGAGTCAATAACTTTGTTTCTGCTGGACAATCGGACATTTTCTTATCATGTTTAAATACTAATTTGAATTTTATTTTCGCCAGTAAAATTGGAAATGCATCAAGTGAAGGTGTATCGGATATTTTAGTAAAAAATAATTCAATTTATTTATCCGGGAATTTTGTTGGCACGACAGATTTTGATCCAGGTTTGTCTGTGTCTAACCTAAGCAGTTCCGGAAGCCCTGATGGCTTTACGCTAAAGTTAGTAGTTTGCTCACCTGACAGCATTACGCCTGATATAGCTATTTTACCCGACCTAAATGCTGAATGTGAGCTTGTTCAACCATCCATACCAACAGCTACAAACAATTGCGGAAATACAATAACGGGATATACAAATATTGTTTTTCCGTTAACAAATTTTGGAACAAATCAAATAATCTGGACATTTGAGGATGCATCTGGAAATATCATTACACAAACGCAAAATGCTATTGTGACCAGTATCGACAGCACAGTTAGTGTTAACTCAAATACTTTAAGTGCCAATGCAAGCGGCTATACTTATGTCTGGCTAAATTGCTCTAATAATAATACACCAGTTCCAGGTCAAACCGGACAGAGCTTCACCGCGCTACAAAGCGGTTCTTATGCTGTAAGCATTACAAATGCAAACGGATGTTCGGTGACCTCTGATTGTATTCAGGTCAACCTTGCAACATCAGTTAATTTTAACAATTTTTCAGACCTTACACTATATCCAAACCCAGTAAATTCAATGCTTTACTTTGAGTTAAATGCACAGCCAAACAGTACTTACAAAATCACTGATATAAATGGTAAAGAATTATTCTCCGCTGATTGTTTAAATTTTAATACGATCGATTTGAGTGACTTACCCAGTGGTATTTATCTTATAAATGTTTATAATGCAAACGCTAACAAGACATTCAAGATAAATAAAATATAAGCACAAGTTTCTTTTAAATAAATAATTCTAACAAAAGCCCGGATTTTTACCGGGCTTTTTGTATTTTTGCGCAGCCAAAAAAAAAGAAAAAGAAATGAAAAAAAAATATCCGCTCTTAATCATCCTGCCCTTGATGATTTTGTTGACAATAACAGCCTGCAACAAAAAAAAACCGGCAAAAAAAACCGTTGATAAAAAAGCTGAAAAAGTAGTGGTTGACAGTAGTGCAGATTTAGCATATGTCGATACTTTAAAACTAAAACAAGGCGATATTCCTCCAGGTTGGGAGAAAGTTAAACTTTGGGAAGATGGCTATTTTATATCTTTTCCCAAAAAACCCTGGAAAAAAATTATCTACAGTAAGAACAGGATAGAATTCCACTATCCTAAAAAGAATTACGATACTTATGCCTCGATTACAGATCTTTCGAAAGAGCGGTCATATAATGACACAAAGGCACAAAAGCAGCTATTCTACGAAGTGGTACTGAATGACCTTATAAAAGATATGAGCGAATCTGAAGACGCCGGAATGAAACCTAAGATAATCAGTAAAGCATCATTTCAGTGCCTCGACCTCTACGATGCCATGAGAGCAGAATTAAAAGCCAAAGACGTTCATATCTATGTAGAATGCGTCCTGATTGGAAGAATGCTTTACACAATGTCCTTTCTAATCTGGGAGGACGAAACACCTGCCATACTTCAAATAAAGGATCGATTTTTTAAATCATTTGGCAAAGATTTACAAGTAAAATAGTTTTAGTAATAATTCCCACAAAGAAAAAAAACAGGAAAAAAATGAAAATTTTAACAGCAGCTCAAGTTAAATTATGCGACAAGCATACCATTGCCAATGAAAATATTAGTTCACTTGAACTGATGGAAAGAGCATCGGAAACTTTTTGCAAATGGTTTAACTTGGAATTCAGCAAAGATGAAAATCCGGTTGTAAGTATTATTTGCGGAAAAGGTAATAACGGTGGAGACGGTTTGGCAACTGCCCGGATCCTAAAAAAACTGGGCTATGAAACTGAGGTTTTCATTCTGGATGTTTTTCCTGTGTCCAGCGATGATTTTAGTGCAAACCTAAACAGGCTTAAAAAAGATAATGAGGTTAAAATTACGCATATAGCTAAAGCAGAAGACCTGCCAATTTTTGATGAAACTGAAATTTTGATTGATGCAATTCTTGGCAGTGGACTAACACGAAACCTCGACGGTGAATTGGAACGAATTGTCAGTTTTATAAATGAATGTAACAATATTGTAGTGTCAATGGACATACCCAGCGGTATGTTTGCCGATGATCAAAGTTTCGGTACTAGTATACAGGCTGATTATACCTTTACTTTCGAAGGTCCTAAATTTAGTTTTCTTTTGCCCGACAATTTTGTTCGCGTAGGCGAATTTGTATACGACTCTATTGGTCTGGATAAAAAATTTATTAACAGCCTACCCAGTCACAACTACTATGTAACCGAGGAAACTGTGAAAAGAATTTACAAAATCAGACCAAAATTTGCACACAAGGGCCTTTTTGGACACGCGTTGCTTGTAATGGGTTCACATGGAAAGATGGGAGCAGCTATTTTAGCTACAAGAGCCTGTCTAAGATCGGGCGCCGGTTTGGTAACTGTACATGTGCCCGGATGTGGTTACGATGTCATGCAAATGTCAATCCCTGAGGCTATGGTAACACTCGATGAGGATCAGTACATTTTTACCAGAGTTTACGAATTACAGAAATATAACACCGTTGCTGTAGGTTGTGGACTCAGTACCAAAAACAAAACAAGGAATGCACTTTGTTACATCCTGAAGAATATGGAAAACCCAGCTGTTTTAGATGCCGACGCTCTGAATATTTTGGCTCAAAGTCCCGACTGGATGGAATTTATACCAAAAAATAGCATTTTAACACCGCATCCAAAAGAATTTGAACGCATGTTCGGACGAACCGAAAATGGTTACGACCGTTACGAATTGTTGCGTGCAAAAGCAATTGAACTGGGAGTTTACATCATTTTAAAAGGAGCAAACAGCTGCATAGCAACACCAAATGGAGATTGCTATTTTAATTCTACAGGAAATCCGGGCATGGGAACTGCAGGCAGTGGCGATGTGTTGACAGGAATCATCTCAGGTTTGCTCGCACAGGAATACACGCCGCTAGAAGCCAGTATTTTGGGTGTCTATCTACATGGTCTTGCCGGAGATATTGCCGCAGAAGAATTGAGCCAGGAAGCACTAATGGCTGGTGATCTGATAGAATATCTTGGCAAAGCATTTATGAAATTGCGGCCAAGCGACAAAAAGGTTCATCGGCAGGTTGGCACTGTAAAAATCAGCTAGGAATTAAAAGATTTCTAAAATCTTAGCTTGTTGTCCATTAAAATCAAAATGTTCCCCGGCTATTTTGCCTGACATTGCCTTGAATATTGGCGAATTAACAGAAACTGCAAAATAGCTTTCATTGTCAACGATAAACTTTCCGCAGGCCTGAGCTATGAAATAATTGGCATTTGTACATTTTACAATTGCTGCAAATTCGACTCTGTTCGATTTTTTATTGGAATCAATTGGTTGTAGTTCTAACAATTGATGCTGCCAAACCTTTAGTTGTGCAGCATTCTTTTCAATTTCCAACTGAATCATTGCTCTTCCTGTCTCATATTTATCCCCTACCGAACTTTTTGTTTCGCTACTTGCTGCAAGCCTCAATTCAAGGATACTATGCTCAATAGTTTTTATTTTTTGAGAGACAAATTCGGTGCATTTTTGAAGTAATAGATCTTTTATTGTCATAGCTTTATTATATAAAAAGCACCAGTCCTAAGAACCGATGCTCATAGTCTCAGTGAGACAATTAAAAACTAAAAAACTACAATGAAAAATTGTATTTGTTCCTTGATTTAACATGTAATTATAAAAATAATCACACAGGACTATTTAGGCATTTTATACTTATACAATCATCATATAAATGAACTATTCCTTAAAGAAAGAGTCTACAAATTCTCTTTTATTGAAGGCCTGCAGATGCTCTATGCCCTCACCTACTCCTATGTATTTGATCGGCACTTTAAACTGATCACTTATACCAATAACGACCCCTCCTTTTGCAGTACCATCCAATTTTGTAATTGCCAGGCAGCTAACATTGGTGGCTTTGGTAAATTCCTCGGCTTGATGAAAGGCATTTTGACCTACCGATCCATCTAGAATCAGCATCACTTCATTCGGTGCATCGGAAATCTGTTTGGTAATGGAGTTTCTGATTTTGGACAACTCGGCCATTAATTGTTTATTGTTATGCAAACGGCCGGCTGTGTCGATAATTGCAACATCACAATTATGCTGAACGGCATATTTTACAGTTTCGTAAGCCACCGCTGCAGGATCGGCATTCATCCCTTTTGAGTAAAAATCGCAACCCACTCTGTTAGCCCAAATTTGTAACTGGTCAACAGCAGCGGCTCTGAAAGTATCGGCAGCGCCCAAAACAATTTTGTGCCCGTTCGATTTTAAACGGTGCGCAAGTTTACCAATAGTGGTTGTTTTACCAGCCCCATTTACACCTACTATGAGTATGATATAGGGTTTTTGGGCATTCTTCGGAATATCGAAAAAGATAGTCTCGGGTGTTGTATTTTCAGAAAGCAGCTGAACGATTTCGTCTCTTAAAATTTCATTCAATTCATTGGTCGACATATATTTATCTTTGGCGACCCGCTCTTCGATGCGTTTAATAATTTTAACCGTAGTTTTAACTCCTACATCAGATTGCACCAAAATATCTTCCAACTCGTCAAGAACTTCCTCATCGATTTTGGTTTTTCCAGCAATAGCACGTCCAATCTTTCCAAAAAAACTCTGTTTTGTTTTTTCAAGACCTTTATTTAAATCTTCCTTTTCTTTTTTTCCGAAAAGTTTGTCAAAAAATCCCATTTATATTTGAATCTTTAGTTTGTACAAAAATAATGAAGTATTCGAAAACTATGTTTAGTTAATTAGGCAAAGATTAATGAAAAAAGGCCTCTCCCTTTCAGAAGAAGCCGAAAAAATATTTACCTTGATTACCTGTTACTTAGTCTTGAAAAATTCTTCGACTTTATCTTTGTGGATGATCACTTCTTTGTAAGAGTATTTGCCGGTAATCGGGTCTTTAATACTTTTGATTACGCGAACATGATCTTTACCTGAACCGGCGTTGGTTGCACGTTGCGCAACCTTTGCGTTTTTTGATATTTTCTTTGCCATTGTATTTCCTCCGGTTTAGAGATTATTTGATTTCTTTGTGGATTGTGTATTTCTTGAGCACTGGATTAAATTTCTTCAATTCCATACGCTCGGGAGTGTTTTTACGGTTTTTTACGGTGATGTAGCGAGACATACCTGGCATACCTGAAGTTTTATGTTCAGTACATTCCAGAATAACCTGTACTCTGTTGCCTTTTCCTTTCTTAGCCATGACTATACTATTAAACTTTGTTAAAATTATTTGATAACAGATGAAAGTTTAACCTTACGGTTATTTTCGAAAGCTTCCGCTGCATAAGTAATGCTATAAGTTTTGTGGCCATTTGCATCAACAGTTTCTACACGGCGATAGTTACGTTCGGTGCTTTTGGTTTTTAAAGCATTGGGATCTTCAGCCCAAACAAAAGGATCGAATCCTTTACTGAGTTGAGCCTTGAGGAAATCATAGATTCCAAGCTTATTCATAGTGCGGATAGCCTGAGTGCTCACTTTAAGTGTTACCCAAAGTCCAACTTCAGGAACAAAGAAACGTTTCGTTTTAAGGTTTGCATTAAAACGACGTTTGGTCTTACGGTTGGAGTGAGACACATAGTTACCAACCAAAGATTTTTTACCGGTCAACTGACAAATTCTCGACATGACTTGTTATAATTTAAAAAGTCCCACTCTGTGGAACCAACGCTAACAGTGATTCAAAATATTATAAATCTGTGATTCTGAAGGGATTCGAACCCCTAACCTTCT
>JBIPOO010000309.1:0-4458 GCA_044379045.1 Saprospira sp. | reverse complement strand
GGAATTAAATTATCCCTTGGATAATTTGGATATATAATTGCAATACCCTATTTTTGTTATTGTAAATACATAGATGTGAATTACGCTTTTTTATACACTTTTACCTTTATAGAATATTGAATGTTTGTGCAAGTTGAGGGGAAGTTTCGCAAACACAGATGTTAGTAGTCATTGTAGGACAACCACCGAAATCATTAACGAAAAGACAAAATAATATGGAATTAAAAGACATCAAACAGATCTGCAAAGAAATTGTTGAACTCATTAACGAAAGTGACAGGGGACTAATTTATCGCAACTATCAAACATTTCTTGACTGGTTTGGAATGACTAACAGAAGAAATTTTGAATTGCTAAAAAAAGTAGATTATCAACTAAGAAAGCAGAACATAACATTATGGGTTGGTAGACAACAACTCACTTCTGTTTCCGACTTCAAACGAGGAGAAACAATAACTTTCAGACTTGACGGTGCGGGTGCAAATTCAGGTAATGAAGAAAGTAAATTTGCGAAAGAAGGCACAAGAAAAGTTGGTCACAAAAACGCTGGAACAATTCAAATCGTAAATGAAGACAGCGGACTAAATCTTTATAAGCATCAAGAAGATGCAATTGAAAATTTGCAAACCAAAATCATAAAGACAAACAAGAACCCCTTTGCAGGGCTTCTTGTTTTGCCTACTGGTGGCGGGAAAACTTTAACTGCTGCATATTGGCTTGCAAAAAACTTTTTAGACAAGGACAAAAAAATACTTTGGATTGCACACAGGCACGAACTTTTAGAACAAGCTAAAGCAACATTTCATGAAAGACTTGCTTACAAAGATATTTTCAGTTCAAAAACTTCTTTCAATTATCGAATCATTTCTGGTATTCACGACAAGCCAGTAAATATAAAAGCAACAGACGACATTATTATTTCAAGCAAAGACAGTTTGAACGCAGGATTTGACCACTTGTATAAGAATTGGTTAAAAGGAAACGAAGAAATATTTTTAGTAATTGATGAGGCACATCACGCGACTGCAAAGACTTACAGAAAGCTAATCAAAAACCTAAAAGAAAAAGTAAAGCAATTCAGAATGATCGGCTTGACAGCCACCCCATTCCGAACTGCCGATAATGAGCAAGGTTTACTTGCAAAAGTTTTTTCCGATAATATAATTTATAAAGTTGATTTACGAACTTTAATAAGCAGAGGTATTTTATCAGAGCCAATTTTTGAAGAAGTAAATACCGATTTTGATATGACAAAGTTTTTGAGTGAAGAACAACTTGACAATTTGAATTATTTTGATATTGACACAATCGGGAAAGGAACAGCAAAAACAATTGCCGAGAATGATGCAAGAAATTGGGTAATTGTTAATCGTTATCAGAAAAATAAAAACAAATACAAGCAAACAATTGTGTTTGCCCTAAACCAAGACAATGCAATAGCACTTAAAAAATTGTTTGCTGAAGCAGGCGTAAAAGCTGATTATGTTTTATCTTCAATTAAAGACCAATCAACAGGTGTAACAATTTCAAGCAAAGAAAACAAAGACAAAATTGACAGATTTAGAAAAGGAGATTTAGATGTTCTAATCAATGTAAATATCCTAACCGAAGGAACTGATTTGCCAAATGTTCAATCTATTTTTCTTGCCCGACCAACTATTTCATCAATCCTAATGACACAAATGATTGGTAGAGGATTGCGAGGTGAAAAAGTAGGAGGAACAAAAGTTTCTTTCATTGTCAGCTTCATAGACGAATGGAAAGATAAAGTTAGTTGGGTTAATCCTGAAAAATTACTCATTGAAGAAAATATTGATTTCAACGACAAGGACAGCGAAACTAAAAAACAAATTATCAGACTTGTTTCCATCAATAAGATTGAGGAGTTTGCAATTCTTACAAATAAAATCATTGACAAAGCAACTAAAGATGAACTTGAAAAATTAAGTTTCATTGAACGAATTCCGCTTGGCATTTATCATTTCTCTATCCTAAATCAGGTTGGACAAGAAGAAGAAAGAGAAAAGAATTGTGAGGTTTTAATTTATGACAACATCAAACAATCATACAATGATTTCATAAACTCATTACCCTACTTTTTCAGAAAACACAAACTAACAAATAGAGATAAATTAACAGAAACAGAGCTAATCTCTCTTGCAAAAAAAATTGATACTGAATTTTTCTTTGGTTGCGTTAAGTATCCAGGATACAGCGAACAAGATATTAAAGACATTCTCCAATACTTTGCACAGAACGAAATTGAACCTAAATACATTGAACTTAAAGACAGAGAGAAATACGACCTTACAAAAGTTTCAAAAGAAATCTTGACCAAAAACTTTGGACGCAAGGACGAGGAAGATTTTAAAAATGGACTTTGGGAAAGCAACATAATTGAATGGAAAGCATTCTTTGGTTACGACAAAAAATATTTTCTTAATGAAATAGATTTAGCAATTCGCAAATTGACTAATCCAGATTTGTACAAGCGTTCAGCAGTTGTGCCACAAGACACAAAAGAACTAAGGGAGTTAGAAAAAATGTCAATGCAAGAAATAAGAGAAGTAAATCCTGAATATTGGAAATGGTTAAGCGACACAGTTTATAAAAGTCATACAGACCAAAACGGTTTTTATGTAAGTGCAACCAAAGACCATAAAAGCAAAAACAAACTTGACTTTCAAATTGACCACAAAATATCAAGACACAAGGGCGGACTTACAAAACTTGACAACTTACAATTATTGACAAGGAAAGAAAATGCGACAAAAGGTGTTGAAGAATAAACAACGAACGCCTAACAGCTAGAGTTTCGTTTGGATCGAAGAGCCCGGAATGATATCGTCTTCCGGACGAGAGAACGAAAGCCTCCTTCCGCAGAACCTATTATGGGGTTTTCGACAATAATTCAGAAAGATATTTAGAGGACTTCGGTCCTCTTTTTTGTTGTGCTAATTCATCAGATCTTCATCCATCAATCAAAAGGGATTAAATTCCCCCTTGGATAATTTGGATATATAATTGCAATACCCTATTTTTGTTTTTACATAAATTTAGCTGAGTCTTGCGATTTTTCTACACTTTTACCTTGCTAGAATATGGCATATTTGTGTAAGTTGAGAAAAAGTTTCGCAAACACAGTTGTTGGCGGTAATTTTAAAACGACACAAGAAAACAATAGCATAAGTAAGAAAATATGAATTCAGAAGATTTAGTTACAAGAATATCAATACTTCTCAACAAACCAACCTACGATGAAAGTACGGTACAATATTTTGAAAACAAACCACATGACGATTCTGTAGAGGAGCTAAGACAATTTTTAATAAAAAACATGGACTATATTGGAAATCCACAGTTTGAAACATTGCAAGGGCTGAATGACCATGGTGTTGATTTATTACTTAAAACTCACGACAATATTAAAATAGGTTTCCAAATTAAAAGCCATGTTGATGTTTCAAAAGATGATTTTGCTGCAAAGGTAAAAGCACAAATGACAGAAAGTGCTTTCCATGGAATTCACAAGTTATACCTTTTAATTTGCAGTCCATATACATCAGGTGACAAAAATTATAAATTCCGAATATCACATTTATTAAGTGAACTAAGTAGTTATAAAACAAACTTTTTCTGTTCTTATTCACCTGTTAGTTGTGTTGGTGTTTTTCTTGAAAATAGAAAAGCGGACGAAGAAGCATTTAAATCTGTTTACAAACAATTTACAACCGAGACAGTCAATACAGAAGAAATAATAAACGAAATTGCCCCAGTTGAGTTAAAAACGAACTTCCTAAATAAGCTAAAAGAACAAAAAGCAAATGAATTTGAAAGTGCTTCTAGTTTTATCAGTTACATAATCGAACAAGGCTATGAAACAACTGAGGCAGAAATACTAAATGAATTGAAGGAGTATTGTAAAAAACTAAAATCTATTACTCAAGTTTCAAGAGAGTTTTTTATTACAGTCCTTAAATTTGCAGAAGCATATGGTAAACTAGGGAATTGCGTAAACTGTGTCAAATCGCCTTATATAGACATTCAAGATTCTCTTAGCATAAGCAAAGGAGAAATGACTCAACGTATTAAAAATTTAGAACGTCAAGGTTTATTAAGTTTTGATGAAGATGACCCGTACGAAGACGGACAAATTGTAATTGGTTTTCCAAATTCAAATATTGAAGACGTTTGTCTTTCATATGAAATTCTTGAATACCTGCAAAACGACTTGACTAAGCTAAAATCATTCTACATAGACTTTAATTTTAAAGAATTGGAATAAAAAAACTACCGCCAACAGCTAGAGTTTCGTTTGGCTCGAAGAGCCCAGAATGAAGCTCCTGTTGAACGAAAGCTTCCTTCCGCACAACCTATTATGGGGTTATCGACAATAATTCAGAAAGATATACAGAGGACTTAGGTCCTCTTTTTTGTTTTAGGTACTAATCTTTAGCT
>JBIPOO010000243.1:0-6047 GCA_044379045.1 Saprospira sp. | reverse complement strand
CCGAACTGATGTTTACGCACCAGATCGCATGAAACCAGCAATTCAAGTGTATTATAAACCGTTGCACGGCTCACCCTGTAATTTTGGGTTTTCATATGTATGTACAAAGCCTCAGCGTCGAAATGATCGGTTCTTTTGTAAATTTCTTCCAGAATTGCAAAACGTTCCGGGGTTTTTCTTAAGCCGTTTTTTTCCAGATAGGTCGAAAATATTTTCATAACCTCTTCCACAATCTGTTCTTCTTTTCTGTTGCTAGCCATGGTTTTTTTTAATTGATGCTCTTATGAACATAAAGGTACTAATATTTACAAAATTAAACAAAGTCTGTCAAATTGAGTCAAATTTTTTAAGAGCGAAAAAAAAATCTTTCATTTCTCATTAAAAAATACCAAATTTGCTGATGCTTCGCTAAAATCTAATAGAATAAATCAAATATTCAACACAATATGAGAAAATACAGTGCCATTCCAACCGAACTTTTTGCATTGAACCGCAAACGTTTTACCGAAAAAATGAAGCCAAATTCAGTTGCAATTTTTCATGCTGCTGATTTGTTAACACGCAACGGGGACTGCTTTTTCCCTTTTCGTCAAAACTCCGACATATTTTATCTGAGTGGACTTGATCAGGAAGAAACAGTTTTACTACTTTATCCCGATTGTCCCAAGGGCAAAGAATACGAAGCTGTTATATTTACAAAACAGACCAACGATTATATCAAGGTATGGGAAGGTTACAAATATACTAAGGAAGATGCCTCCAAAATATCGGGAATTCCTACAGTTGTATGGCTCGATTCTATGCCGGCATTGTTGAATGAAATGATTCTGCTTGCAGACAATGTTTATATTAATGCCAATGAAAATGACAGAGCATCCGGGCAGGTTGCCATTCGTGATGAAAGACTGGCTCTTGAGCTAAAAGCTAAATATCCTGCGCATAATTTTGTTCGTTCGGCTCCCATTATGAAAAAATTGCGTATGATTAAATCCCATTTTGAGATTGAAATCATGCAAAAAGCCTGCGATATCACCGAAAAAGCATTTCGCAGCGTATTGGCCAATACCAAACCCGGCATGATGGAGTATGAAGTAGAAGCCGATATCATCTATGAGTTTATCAGAAATGATGCTGCCGATTTATCAAGAACCATTCCTGTAAACGGTCGTTTCAATAGCCGCCAAAGAGCAGTTTATGATGCTGTACTTCGGGTAAAAACTACAGCTGAAAAAATGCTGGTACCAGGAAACAAACTAATGGATTATCATAAGGAAGTTGGCAAAGTGATGGAAGGTGAATTGTTAGGACTTGGACTGATCACGAAAGATGATATTGCACATCAAAAAGCTGACTGGCCGGCCTACAAAAAGTATTTTATGCATGGCACCTCACACCACCTGGGACTCGATGTACACGACCTATGTGAGCGATATTCAGCTTTTGAGGTTGGAATGGTCTTTACCTGCGAACCTGGCATTTATATTCCCGAAGAGGGCATCGGAATTCGTATCGAAGATGATATTCTCATTACTGAAAAAGGTACACTCAATCTCATGAGAAATATACCGATTGAGGCTGATGAAATTGAAGAATTGATGAATAAATAAATCTATACAATACCAACATTGGAACTTTTCAGAACCTTGGCACAGGTCAGACCACCAAAACTTTTGCAAACGGAAGGGTAGCTATTGAGCATAACACACCATCAACAGCTAACAGCTTCAGTTTTAAATGGAAGGCGCCATCTGTTGCAACTGCTACTACTGCAACACTCTATGCTTTTGCAATGGCAGTTAATCTTAACAGTAATGGCACAGGCGATATTGGAGATGCTCATACCTATCAAGTAACTGTTCAACCCTCTTTGCCTTCAGGTATTGCTCAGAATGAGTCAGGGGCAGAGATGACACTATTCCCAAATCCTGTAGTGAGTGATGTGAACGTAAAAATTTCAATGGACAATGAAAGTCAGCTTCAATTGTCAATAATTGCTGCCGATGGCAAGTTGATTAAAACGCAGGCTGTGAATGCAACAGCAGGTCTTAATAATCTCAGTATCAACCTGAGCGAACTTAATGCTGGTATTTATATGATGGTACTGAGTGATGATAACAAAAAAATCACTTCAAAAAGCTTTGTTAAGTTCTAAAGTTTAGCATTTAAATAAACATAAATAAAAAAGGAGGCATCGCCTCCTTTTTTTATGTCCAAAGAAAAGTTTTAAATTTCCTTTTTGATAGATTATCTAATTTTCAAATTGGCTAATTTTCAAATTAAAATTACCATTTCTTCTTTTTCTTCTTTTCAAAGCCATCCTTTTCGAATGATTTGGAATCCTTCCCAAAAGATTTTCCACCTTCTTTTTTGTAAGGTTTTTCCTCTTTCTTGAAGGAAGGTCTATTCACTCTATCACCTAGGTCCGATAATTCCAAAGAAACCATTACAGGAACGCCTGAAATTTGTTTGCTTCTGAAACCAGCAAGCAAATCTTGCTCAAAACCACTTTCAATATCGAAGGCTGAGTAATTCTCCTCAATCAGAATTTTACCGACTTTTGCATCGCGAAGCGTTTTTACGCTGTTAAGTAATTCAATTATGCGACCAGGATTTACTTTTTGAACTTTTCCGATATTTACGTAGAGACGCACATAACCACCCTCTGCAGAATTGATACGGTTTCCGCCTCTTTTGCCTTCGCTGCGTTCCCGGCTGTCGCCTCTTTCTCTTGAATCACCTCTTTCTCTTGAATCGCCTCTTTCTCTTGAGTCGCCTCTTTCTCTTGAGTCGCCTCTATCTCTTCTTTGATTTCTTTCTTCGTAATCAGAATTTCTGGAGTCGTTTCTGTATCCTTTTTCTTCGCGAATATTGATATCTTCAGCTCCCTTATAATGTTCGAGCAGCTGATTAAATTCGAGCGCAACAAAGTTTTTGATAATGTCTTCTTTGCTCATATCAGTAAGCTTTTCAAAGATAGAGGGCAAAAAGCGACTAATTTGATCGTCGTCGGTTTTAACCGATACCATACGGTCGATGAGATGAAATAACTGTGATTCGCAAACCTCTTTGCCCGTTGGAACAGGTTTTTTCTCAATTTTTTTGCCCAATTTACGCTCGAAGAAAGTGATTCTTCTCAATTCTTTGCTGTGCAAAATTGATAGTGAAGTCCCCAGATTACCTGCACGTCCGGTACGTCCGCTACGGTGAATATATGATTCAACATTGTCGGGCAGCTCCATATTGATGACATGTGTGAGGTTTTCCACGTCTATACCTCTGGCAGCTACATCAGTTGCGATGAGCATTTGCAGGTGTTTGGTGCGGAAACGGTGCATCACAAGGTCACGTTGTGCCTGCGAAAGGTCACCATGAAGGGCATCGGCGTTATAACCGTCCTCGATAAATTTATCGGCAATCTGTTTGGCATCCTCGCGGGTACGACAGAAAACAATCGCATAAATATTCGGATTAAGGTCGGCAATTCTGCGCAGGGCATTATACTTGTCCTTAGCCTTTACCACATAGTATTCGTGGCTAACATTGGCTGTAGTAGTATTTTCTTTTTGGACACTCAATCGAAGTGGTGTCTTCATGTAATTCTGTGCAAGACGCTCGATTTCTCTTGGCATAGTAGCCGAGAACATTAGGGTAGTGCGTGTTTCGGGCGTATGGTCGAGAATGAATTCCATTTCCTCGAGAAAGCCCATTGAAAGCATTTCGTCTGCCTCGTCCAATACAAGCCAGTCTACATCTTCAATGTCAAGGATTTTTCTACGAAGCATATCGCATACACGGCCCGGAGTACCTACTACAATATGTGCGCCTCTTTTGAGCAGTCGAATCTGTTTGTCGATACTTTCACCACCGTAGACAGCAACTGTACTGATCTCAGGCAAAAATTTTGTAAAATCCTTGATGTCGTTTGTAATCTGCAGACAAAGCTCGCGGGTAGGACAAAGGATAATGGCTTGAACCTTATCATTGCCTAAATCAACATGGTGGATAATTGGTAAACTGAAAGCAGCTGTTTTCCCTGTGCCGGTTGCTGCGAAACCGATAATATCCTGTTTAGTGTCCAATAGGGCAGGAATGGATGCAGCCTGAATGGGAGTGGGCGCTACAAAACCCAGTACTTCAACAGCTTTTAAAATCTGTGGCTTAAGTCCCGTTTCTGAAAAATTAATCATAAAATGTTATGTTGGCAATTTTTGCTGAGAATGCAAAATGATTGCCGATGAGTAAAGTCCGGGTTGTTCTGCCGATAATAGTGCCGTAAAAATGCTGAATTGCTCCCCGAGCCGGCCAGTTTTAGACCGGGCACAAAGTATCTTAAAAACGCGCCGAATATTGAAATGCCGAAAGTCTTTTACTTTCGCAGCGCAAAGATAAGGATTTATATTTATAAAATTGTATTAAAGCCAATTATTGCATTAGAAAATCTATGACAGCTCGATCTTGTTCTACAGACGAGAAAAAATAACGCACTTCGTTAACTTTTTTTCATTCACCAAAGTGGTGTCTACGATTCATTCAAAAAACTTGTATTTTAGCGTATTTCCGATACTATAAGCAAATTTTTAACGCCAAAATTTAGTTAAATATGCGAATCAAGGGTTAAAAGATAGATAACATTTATTGTAAAATGCTGTAAAACAACTTCATGCCACCCCTAAGGGGCTTTTTTCTAATTAAATCTATTTTATCTAAGAACATTCGACTCCTAACGGAGCCATTTTTGCTCCATCGGAGCAATTTGTGCTTAGAAAAAAGAGGCAAAAGCAGTTTTAAGCCCTGTAAGGGTGACCTGTTTTCGATAAGTTAAATAAATTTAAATATCATATTATCAACATTTTAAATAGATTTAATTTAAGGAAATTAAAAAATTTCTAACCTTGATTCGCATTAAATATAAATTGCTTGAATGGCACTGTGATGCTGTCTTGTTTGATTTGTAGAAATGAAACTTTCCCATAAAAAAAAGCCTATCGGTAACATTATTTTATAATTGGACATAAAATAAAAATCTCAGTTCTATGATTTTTAAAACAGAAATATGTTTTGGAATAAACATGTAATTAAAATAAATGAGCTCAGAATAATATTTTTTATAATTTATTAAAAAAGTATATAAAATTGATTATTAAATTTTATTCAAAATAAATTATTGAAAAATATCAAAAAAAGATATTTTATTTGAAACGTTTTGGGGTTTCTTTACGTATTAATATTGTAAGTGAATATTCCTAACACTTAAATCAAAACGCTATGGACAGCCTAAGTCAAAACCAGAATCCCGAAAGGCATTCGAGAGAAGAGCATTTGGGAAGCAGGCATGATTATTTAATTGAAATAATCAGGCTTTTTCAGCAGTTGCATATTGCTGATACCTTGAGTCAGGAAAGATTCAAAGAGTTGATTCAGGAATTCAAAAAAAGGATGCTATCCAAAAATCTTGAACAACCTGAAAATCTTTTTGCAGGGCTAAACAAAGATTACTTAACAAAAATCATCAAAAACATCGGCTATTTTTATTGAAAGAACATTTACACATCAAAAAATCCTGACATCTAATATGTCGGGATTTTTTTATGGACATACCATAATTTCCATAAGTGCACCTTGTTTAATAAAAATAATTTTGAATGGCGGTAACAAATTTCAAAACAGCGTCATCAACTAATATCAAACAAAAACAAGGCAAAAGCAAATAATAATAAAGTCATGAACACTCAAAATACAAATCTCGAAGTCCTTAAAAAATCTCTTGAATCTCTGAAGAGCAGATACGCTGCTCAGGTAAAATCAGAGAACAAGTTTGCTGTTCAGAATAAGGAATATGTGTTGGGATTGTTGAAACAGGTAGCATAAAAGTAAATAATAAATACCCTTGAATAAGAAAGCCTTCCGTTTTGGGAGGCTTTTGTTTTTTGTATAGAATGCCAGCGAAAAATTTTTCAAAAAAATAAAAGAAGCGGTAACAATTTGCAGCATGCAAACATTAAATTGAAACAAACAAAAACAAGGCAAAAGCAAATAATAATAAAGTC
>JBIPOO010000242.1:0-6054 GCA_044379045.1 Saprospira sp. | reverse complement strand
TTGCTGTGAGGGTTACTGTCATTGCGAGGCTGTTGTTCTTCTCGCTCATCTCTGCAAGTTCGTTCGTTTCGTCGATTCTTACAAAAAAGGTATTTTGTCCCATTTCGCTTTGGCCATTGTTTCTCACACTGAAGCTGATGTTTTTGCTGTTTTTAACACTGAGGCCTTGCGAAGCTATAAACATAGTGTCCTTATTTGGAAAAACTCTGTAGAAATTGACTTTTACGTTTTCGTTTGTCGCAGTTCCGAGGTTGTAAACATTGAGGTTGACATCAAAATTATCGTCTTCATTGTTGAATACTACTTTCATATCTGCTGCTGTGTAGTCGGCATTTGTTGCTTTCGAGATCGTCAGTGCAGGGTCGCCGTGGTAGATGAGGTAGTTGGCGGCAAGTTCATTCAAAATACCAGTTCCTGTGAGTCTGTTCATGGCAAGTCTGTTCAGTTCGCCATTGCTCAGACTGCTGCCTTCTTCCGAAAGCAGTCGGTAAAATTCACTACCATACACATTGGCAGAGTAGAGCGAAACGGGCTGCGTAAAACCGATGTAGGCAGAAGCACCTTTATTTGGGGTCAATACGAGTTTTTCACTGGTTTCATCCGTTGAGTTGAAAAGGCTGCCGCTGGAGCAGCTTAGGGAGATGAAGAGCGGATATTTTTTTGGATTATTGTAGCTGTTGACCAGATAGGCATTGTACTCGAAGCTTTCTTCGGTGGCATGGCCAAGATAGGTCATGATGGAAGCGCCTTTGCTGATGGCCGAGTCGAGCGTGATATGGCTGCCGATATCCTCTTTGTTACTTTTGTCTTTGAAAAAAGAAGCTACTTCGGCGCCCATTTTACCGTTTTCGACATTGGTTTTCATATTATTCAACACATTGGAGAACATCTGAGCTTCAGAATCATTGACACCGCCGCCCATATGGATGATATTTTTCTCCCATGCTTTGGCCTGAGCCGATGCGCTGTTTTTCAGTGCTTCCATTTCTTTTACCTTTGTGAGGTAGTTGCTCAGTTCAGCACCATTGATGACGGAAAGTCGGCCAACAGCAAGCGCAGGTATCATTTCGCCTTTTTTTGTGAAGAGCAGGTTATCGGATGCCGGGTAACCGAAAGAAGGGATTTGAATATCGTAGGTATTGAAATTTCTAATTTCGTTGTATTCCTTGCCCTTACCGATGAGTAAGACATATTTTGCATTCTCCCAGTTTTGCTGGATATAGTCGGAGAAGTTTCTCAGAGCCTGTGGGTGAAGGTCAGTGCCGTATCCATACTGGTCGAAGATTTCCTGTACGTTGATGACTGCAGGAATAAATCCGGTTGAAGCGCGGTAAGCGGCATATTCGAGTACGGGATTCGTTCCGTTGTGGTTCGTTACTTTGTCGCTAGCAATGATTACAAAGTCGGCATTATAGTTACGGTAGTTTGTGAAATTTACCGTTTTGAGCAGGCCCAGCGTTTTGTAGCCTTCGCTGATGAGCACCAATTCTCTGTTGACCGTTGAGGCAGGAAGGTCGGTGAGTACCTTGCCGCTGGCAGCATCGTAGAAGCAGTTGATTCTGATGCCGTTTGTAAGGTCGAAAAGATAAACCTGATTGGTTACCGCAAAATTGCTGATTTCCAGAAACTTTCTGGCTCCTGCGTTTACATTGAATTTAAAAAAGCTGCTGTTTCCAAAATCGAAAGTACGAGCGTACTCAACGGCGGCATAGCTTAGGGAGTGTTTGTCGGCAGAACCTGCGGCGCCGATTACTGTGAAAGTTGTTGTAGGTTGGATGCCGGAAAATGCGAAGCGGTGCGACATGATACTGTCACCATAGAACACATTATTGTAGGCATTTTGTCCATTGGCGCGGATGAGCAGGTTGTGTGAAGCACCTTCCGAGTACATTCTTATTTCGGCAACTGCGGTTCCGTTGTAGCTGTTGGGCGTGCTGATGCTGATGTTTTGGCTTGTTGTAAGGCTACCACCGTACCCTTCGCCATATTCGAAGCTACTTCTTGAGAATTGGGCACCGGCAATATTGTATGTTTTTCCAGCATTCCAGATCAGGGTTGGCAAACTAACTACCTTCGACATAAAAAAAGCTTCTTTCTGTGGAAGGTTATTCAAATTAGCATTCAAATTTTGATATCTTTTTCCATTGCTGCCAATTGTCAAAAAATAGGATGCAGAGTCGCTGATGACGCTGTATTCGGGATTGAACTGGCCATTGCTGTATAGTTCGGCATCCAGAATCCCACGATTTTTCGATGCGTAGAACTCTAAATAGTCAACCGTAGTACCGTTCATTTGTACATGCACAGGAATTTCTGCTCCTTTGTGAAAAATCTGAACACTGTTTTCGTTCAAACGGCTCATGTCCACACCCGACAGCTGAAGGGAGTTGGCAGGAATGCGGTAAATTCCGTCTTCCGATATTTTGAATTTGTAGTAGGTCTTGCTGTAGTCGATCCACTCATTACCGAATTTGCCATCGCTCATCTGTGCGTTCGCAAAAGCTCCAAGCAGCATCGTAAGTAGAAATAGTGCTATTCTCATGTGCATTTGTATTTTGATTTTTAATTTTCCTTTGCTTTTTTGCAAATACAAAATTATGGCCTTTTTAATGTGAAGAAGATGACAAGCGTCAGCGCAGCTGCTGACTTTTGTGCAGATTGTGGCTGAGGAATGTCAGTTTTGGGGGGAATTAAGACAACTCATGCACAGCTAGGAAGCAAACAAGCGGCTCGCTAAAATCATTCCAAAATTAGTAGATTTTTTGAGCAATGCAATATGAATTTTATTTATTTTGAGCATAGCATCGCTGTGGGCTAAGCCTATGTTTATCTAATAAATTTGTGTTCCACTTTCTGTCTTTTGCAGAACCCTTCGGGTTAAATTAGATCATTCTTAAATTCAATTTGTGATTTAATATGTGGCGAAAACAATCTTTTCCTTATTTTTGAGCATACAAAAGCTAAAAACCATGACAAAAATAGCAAATCGCAGCGTACTCATCACAGGTGGGGCAGCAGGAATCGGAAAATTGATTGCAGGAAAATGTCTGCAACAGGGCGCATACAAAGTGATTTTGTGGGATATCAACGAGGCCAATCTGCTTGAGACTGGGGCTTATTTTGCCACTAACGGTTACGATGTGATGACCGAAGTAGTAGATGTTGCCGATGTGAACGATATTGTACGCGCTGCAGAGGCTTTGAAGGAAAAAATAGGCACAGTCGACATACTTTTCAATAATGCCGGTATTGTAGTGGGTAAAAGTTTTGACAAACACAGTCATCGGGATATAAGCAAAACCATCGACATCAATGTGTCGGGTGTGATGCATGTGGCACTTGAATTTCTGCCCGGCATGATCGATCAGAACGAGGGTCATATTATCAACATCGCCTCGGCTGCAGGGCTTATTCCCAATCCGAATATGTCGGTTTATGCGGCAAGCAAATGGGCCGTTGTGGGCTGGTCGGAATCGCTGCGTCTAGAACAGGAAGAAAATAACACGGGTGTAAAGGTTACCACGGTGATGCCAAGTTATATCAACACTGGCATGTTCGATGGTGTAAAATCACCTGTTCTTACGCCAATTATGGAGCCGGAATTTATTGTAGAAAAAATCATGCAGGCCGTAAAAAACGATGAAATCGTTCTGATGGAACCCTTTATGACCAAAACAATCCCCTTGCTACGCGGAATCCTGCCTACCCGCGCCTTCGATTTTATTGCCGGTAAAATTTTCGGTGTGTACAAAACCATGGACAATTTCAAGGGCAAAGCTCCACATGTTGCCGTTCCCGACAAGGACAAACTAAAGGCCGAACATCAAAAAAATAACAAGAAAGACCGGAAAGAAGAGGCAGAGAAGATTGAGCGGATATAGGGGGGTAGCGAATTTTGCTTTATTGCTGCCTTATTAAGAGCGGTTGCTGCAGAAATTTCCAAATACAGCAAGTCAGGAAGAGATCAATAGCTAAGGAGCCTCGAATAGAAATCGAAAAACTGTAAAAAAGCTCAATTATGGATAGCAACATTGACAAAGCCTTGTCCAAAGAGAAATTATTATTGGAACTTTATACGCTTGAAGAACTTCAATATTTGAGGCAATCTGACAAAAACAGCCAGAAATACTACCCAGAAATCCAAAAAGTAGTAGATACTGCTTATGAAGACGGAAGATTGAAAGGAAAAATTGAAGGGATAATTGAGGAAAAGGTTGGAATTGCCCGGAATCTGAAGCGTATGGGCTTGAGTGTTAAGATAATTAGCGAAGCAACAGCGTTAAGGCAAACCCTGATTGAAAAACTTTAAGTTGATCAGTAAAGGATGGCATTATTGAAGAACAAAATCTCTTGTAAAATATTAAATGAGTCATAAAATCCTCAGAAAGCAACTAAATTTTCCTCAGTTTTGCTCCAATCGGCTGGTTTTTTTATTATTTTTACTAAAAATACAGCTAAATGAAAGCATTACCAATCGGCATTCAGGATTTTGAAAAACTTCGCAGTGCTGATTATCTCTATATAGACAAAACAGCGCTATATCATAATGTACTCAAAGGTGGTACCTTTTATTTCCTGTCCCGTCCCCGCCGATTTGGCAAATCGCTGATGCTTTCTACGCTGAAATACTTATATCAGGGCAAAAAAGAACTTTTCAAAGGTCTTTGGATAGCGGATAACTGGGATTGGAGCAAAACCAACCCTGTAGTGCATCTCGACTTGAACAAAGTAAATACGAGAACTGCCCTGCTTACGGATGGTTTGAGTCAACTCGTCACAGAAATTTCAGATGAATACCAAATAAGACTGCAATCATCAGATTATATTGGAAAATTTCGTGAATTGATAAGCAGACTTGCTGAGCTTTTTGGAAAAGTAGTTATACTCATTGATGAGTACGACAAGCCTATTACCGATTTTTTGCTTGAAAACGAGCGCGCCGAGGCGCATGTAAAAGATTTAAAAGCATTTTACAGTCAGTTAAAATCTTCAGATGCATATATTCACAAGGTGCTGGTTACCGGTGTGTCTAAATATGGTAAGGTTGCAATTTTCTCTGATTTGAACAATCTTTTTGACCTGACACTTTATGATAAAGCAAATGAAATATGCGGCTATACAGAGGCTGAAATCAGGCAATATTTTAAAGATCATATTGTTGCCGCTGCTGAGAAATACAAGGTAAGTGAGGATCAGCTGATTGAATGGCTGAGAAATTGGTACAACGGTTATTCCTGGGAAGGTGAGCACAAAATCTACAACCCGTTTTCAATTTTAAACTTTTTTAAAACACTTAAATTCCAGAATTTTTGGTTCGATACAGGAACGCCTACCCTACTGAGTGAACTAATTATCCAATCTAAATACAAACCCCAAATCCTTGAATACCTGCAGACTGATGATATTATTTTCAACTCAGCCGATCTGAATCATATTGATGTCCTATCGCTTTTGTTCCAAACCGGTTACCTCACTATAAAAGAAATTGCTGGTTCTCCCTACGACCCTGTCTATATTTTGGGATACCCTAATAATGAGGTTAGAATATCTTTCAATAGCTATTTACTGGCCGAATATACCAATAGCAATCCTACTTATGTGGGCTCGACTTATATGGTGGAAATCAAAAATGCTATCAAAAATGAAAACTGGCAGCTTTTTTTCGAAACGCTTAATGCCCTGTTCTCTACAGTTCCATACCATATTTTTGGCAATACCGAGGCCTATTTTCATGCGCTAACCCATGTTGTACTCACCATGAGCGGCAATTTAGTACTTTCAGAAGTCTTAACCAACAAAGGCCGAATTGACGCTGTACTTGAAAGCGATGAGGCTGTTATCATCTTCGAATTCAAATTAGATAAAAGCGCCGAAGAAGCCCTCAAACAAATAGAAGATAAGGACTATGCAACTCGCTACACAAAAGTCAACAAAAAACTGATTAAAATCGGTGTCAACTTTGACTCAGAAAAAAGACAGGTTGGGGAATGGAAGTTGGGTTGAGTAGTCTGCAATTTTTTCTATCAGATATCCCACCCGCTTCATTTGCTATTT
>JBIPOO010000241.1:0-6081 GCA_044379045.1 Saprospira sp. | reverse complement strand
CGGCATTTTCTTCCGCCGGCTTTTCAGTTTCTACCGATTCAGTAGTTTCTTCTGTAATGACGATGGATTCATCTGTGCCATCCGCAACGGCTTCGGCTGCTTTCAATTCCTCGGCACTGGCAGTTTTAGAAAGTACTTTAGTAAGGCGTACTTCCAAATCGGCAAGTGTTTTATTCATATCGGCCAGTTTTGCTTTTTTCGATTCCAATCTTTCGAGAATCATTTTGGCGCGTACTTCACTTAGCTGAGCTTCCAATTGAGTAGCATTACTGTTGTTGAGTTTTTTGAAGAGAAAATCGTAATCTTTTTGGTCGCGATTGACAGAATAGTCCATTTTTTGAATTGCTTCCTTTAATCCCTCAATCCTTCTTTGTAAACGGGTTTCAATATTGCCGGAGTTTGAATTTTGAGCATTAGATCCGCCAAAACGACGATCTTTTACCTCTTTGAAAGCCTTATCGATTCTGGCCCAGATTTCATTGCGTCCTTCGCGGGTGAGTTTAGCAGTCTTTAATTCGGCCTGCAGCGCTTTAAGTTTATCGAACCACTTAGCCCAATCGCCACTGTTTTTCTCAACAGCCTCGTCGATTTGATTGAGCAGATTGCTCATTTTCTGAAAAACTTCATTCGCTGCTGTTTCGAAAGCCGTATCCTCAACTTCACGTAGTTTTTTTAGTGAGCCAAAAAGTTCATTCAAACGCTCTCTCAGAATATTGGTATGTTCACGGAAAAGGTTTTGTTCCTGAACCTGATTTTGAATTTTGGTTTGGAAGGTCTTCAGCTCCTCCCACATTTCTTTGCTGTATTTAGCCATTTTTTCAACCTTATCCTGCAGTGCATCTAGTTCAGAAGCATAGGTTTGGAAAAGTTTGGTTGACAGCACTATAAAAAGCCATTCGGTTTGCGTTCTCTTAATAAGGTCTTCCTTTTCGGCAGCGCTGTAACCTTCGGGAAGTATAGAGCTTGAGGCCGAAAGCTCGGTTCTGATATGTTCATGACCTTCGGGAAAAGCAACCGCCTCGCCCTTTCTCCAGTTGTTCATCAGTTGATCTGAAAGCTCTTCAGTTGCTGAATCCCCTGCAAAAATCCAGGAATCCACACAATTTGCATTTGCATTCAATTCAACGGCAATCAATACTTTTTCGGCATTTTCCTCGCTGCCTTTTTGTCCCCATAAAACGAGTTTAGTTTTCATGTCTTCAGTTCTTAGATGTGTTGTAAATCATTAAAACAGGTAGTGTTAGTAATTAAGAATTGCAAAGTTACAGTGATTTTCTCAGAAATAAAAAATAAAAAATTTTATAAAAAATAACATTTGGATTAAACCAGCGTCAAATTTGTCGGTCACAATACAGACAAACATTAAAAAACGTCAAAAATTTAACCTTATGAAAACGAATTTCTTTTTTCTGATTCCCTTAGCTTTTGTCTTTTCACTGCTTTTTAGTTCCTGCCGAAAAGAGATTGAAATTAGCGAAGAGGATGTTGTTGAAAGCATCGAAGCAACTTTAAAAACCAATGGCTCGGAAGATATGGCTTTGATTTCGACACCCTATAAGGCTGCCGCCTGCGGTTTTACAAATGATACTATTGTTACAAAGTCGGTCAGTGGTACCGATTTCAACTGGAGCCGTACTGCCAACTGGAACTGGGTAGTGAATTGCGACAGCAACAATGCCTATAATAATGTTGTGTTTACCGAAAGTGGCAGCTCAACTTTCGAAGGGCCCAGATTAGCCTGGACAGCGACACATGGAGGTTCTTTTACCGTGAGCAATCTGTTGGTTTCGGAAGCAAATTACATCGTCAATGGTAATATGACCCGAAATGCAAGCGGCACCATCACATCGAGACGCCGAAGCGAAAATTACAGCAGCACAGTGGTACACAACTGGACAAATATCAATGTAAATAAAGATAGCCGCAGTATTGTGTCTGGAACTGGAACCGTTAATTATAGCGGAAGCATTGCGGGCAACACGATAACCCGTACAGGTACAATTGTTTATAACGGAAATGGCACGGCAACGCTCACTTTGGATAACGGAAATGTTTTCACCATTCAGACAAGATAGCCTAATTGATTTTTAGTTCAGCTGAAGGCCCGGAATCAAATAGGTTTCGGGCTTCGGTTTTTTTATTGGATTTGCTTATATTTGCAATTCTAAAACAGAAAGCATGTTTTTCTTAAAAATATTTTTTTGTCTTGCACTCATTTCAGTCTTTGTCTCCTGCACAAGCGTTGAAGGATGTACCGACCCAGTTGCAGAAAATTTCGATCCCGAAGCAGATAAAAACTGCTGCTGCCTCTATTATCAGCTCAGGTTCGATATAGACCATAGCATCGATACATTTGGTACATCTTTTAATCTCTTGAATTTTTATACCGATGCAGCCGGAGCAGCTTATCAGATTAAATCTTCGGCAATGCTCATCTCCGATGTCTCTCTAATTAAGACCGACGGAACAGCTTTTTACGTAAATGATTCTATTCTTACAACGCTGCAAAATGGCAGTAGCAGCTGGCTTCGCGACGATTTTTTTTACCTGAAACCCGGAAACTTTATCAGTGATGTTGGAGCCTTTACTACTTTTGGCGATTACAGTAAAGTTCGCTTTTTGGTTGGCTTGTCAGGTATTGCCACACAGAGCGATGGGGCAGTACTGTCTACTACACATCCGCTTTCGGCCACAAATTCGTTCTACGACGCAACTAGTGGTCGATATCGCTCTGGAAGATGGGAAATTATCAAAAATGTAACAGATACAACCCTTTATGAATTGACCGATACGGTTTGGGTAGAATTGGATTACCCTCTCAGCAGCAGAGACGGTTTCGACACGGTAGTTCCTTTGGGTTTCAATTACAGTACGCTGATGCAGGATATTGTATTCGCAACGGACGATTCAACCTCTGTGATTCAAAAAATAAAAAACAATGTCAGGAATGCATTTTATATTCAATAGCAGTCTTTTTGCAATGACCTTTTTTCTGCTGCTTTCCTGCGGAAATGAAAAGGGTAAACAAAGTCTCATAGAGTTTAAGGGCAAAACAATGGGTGCTGGTTACAGCATCTCCTACCACGACAGCCTCAACAGAAATTTTCAGCCACAGATCGATTCACTTCTAGCTGTTTTTGATAAAGAAATTTCGACTTATCGAGAGGATTCGCAACTGATGGCCTTCAATAAAAGCGACAGCGGAATCTTGATTACAAATAGTGATCCTCAGCATTTGACCCGAAATTTCAAAACCTCGATAAAGATTTTTGAAGCCTCTTCCGGTTGGTTCAATCCTGCCGTGATGCCACTTGTAAATTATTGGGGATTTGGGAAGGGTGAGAAAAAAGGAGTTGAAAATCCCGACACTGCGCTGATAGACTCACTTGTAAAATTATGCGATTTTAATGGAATTGAGCTCATAGAAAAGGAGAATGCTGTCTTTATTCGTAAAAAGAATCCAAAAACTCAGGTTGTGCTAAATGCTATTGCACCCGGAGATGCTGCCGATGAAATCGGTCGATTTCTGGAGAAAAACGATATCAGAAATTACCTTATAGAAATCGGCGGCGAGATACGTTGCCGCGGCAAACAATCGAAAAACTTTGGTTGGATGGTTGGCATCAATACTCCAAAGGAAAATGCTGCCCTAAACGATATGCAGGTAGTTGTTGAACTGAATAATATGAGTTTGGCTACCTCGGGCAATTACCGGAATTTTATAGAAGTGAAGGGCAAAAAATATGCACATACCATTAATCCCTTCACAGGCTTTCCCGAAAAAAATGCTCTTTTAAGTGCCTCTATTTTTACAGCCGACTGTGCCGATGCCGATGCAATAGCCACCGCATGTATGGCTATGGGACCCGACAAAGCCTGGGATATGATTGCCAAAATGAAAGGCGTTGAAGCCTATTTTATCTATTCCGATGAAAAAGGCGAAATGAAGGTAAAACATACCGATAAAATGGCCGCCTGGCTGAAGCAATAGTTCTTTGGCGTTTTAGCGCGTTAAAGTTTTCTAAAAGGCCAAAAAAGACAGGAAAAAGTGTTATTATTATGGCAATTATGTATCGCTAACAATTTTTAAAATTCTTAAAGTGAAACGTTTCTCGCATAATTTGGTAAAAAATCATGTTGAACGATAATTCAATTAGTTTTGATGGTAATATTATTAAACAATCTAGTGCTGTAATGTTAAGTTGGGAAGAGTTTGTTAATGTTTTCATAGATGATCCTAAGATGGCTAGAAGAGATAAAATTTTCAAACAATATATTATCAAACAACATAATCGTTATATTGTAGAATTAAGTACTGTTAGGCAACAATAAAAGTGAAACAAAGAATATACATTGACACATCAGTCTTCGGCGGACATTTTGACGAAGAGTTTAAAGAACATACTATTCCATTGTTTGACAGAATCAAAGAAGGTGAATATATTATTCTATACTCAACAGTTACGCAGGACGAACTTGAAAACGCACCTGAAAAAGTAAAAGAACTTGTCAAAAGTCTTAGAGTCGACCTGACAGAATTTATTGAAACAACTGACGAATCTGTTGACTTGGCAACTGAATACATTACTGAAAAAGTAGTAGGACAAACTAGTTTTGCGGACTGCTTGCATATAGCCATAGCCACCATAAACCATGCAGACTTTTTAGTGAGTTGGAACTTTAAACACATCGTGAACATTGAAAGAATAAAGGGTTACAACGCTATCAACATTAAAAACGGATACAAACAATTAGAAATACGTTCACCTAGAGAATTTGAAAAATATGAAGACGACTAAAAAAACATTTGATGCCGTAAAATTTATGCGTCAACAGCGAGACAAATTGAGCGAGAAGCTATCTAAGATGACAAAAGAAGAAATCATAGAATACTTCAAGAAACGTAAGACAAAGACAACAATAAAGCCCAGTGCATAATAGGATGAGCTTCGGCTGCTTACTATAGCCTTCACGAAAAAAAGCTTTCATTTAACTATTTTTTCAGAAAAAAGATAGTAAAAATGAGGAATAATATATTCAAGTCTTTAGCGCTTCACAGTGAAGTTATTCAAAAAATAAAAGGCATCGAGGAAAATAATAAACATATTCAATCAGTAGCAGCTCAATACAAATGCAAGAAAGAGGAATTGTTTGAAGATATGATTTATGCCATTTCACTTTCAAACACAGATATTTTAAATAAACTCTATGCAATAGTTTTGGGAAGAAAGTCTTTTAACATTTATCCTGATTTGGATTTGATTTCTTATCTTAGTTTTGTACAAAGCAAAAATATAAAGGAAGGTGAAAACGCTTCTAACGCCCATGAATTAAAAGATTTTATTGAAAAATTGAGTGATGTCATAGCAAAATTCGATAAGCTAAAACAACTTGAAAAAATTTTTGAACGCCCCGAAGCCGGAAAGTTGAAAAATAAAAGAAAAACTACATCTGATTTTGAAAAATTAGAATCAATTTTAGTCTAAATAACTTTAAATGCAACATAGCAACTATCATATTCTCATAGAAAAACTGGATGCATTCATCCGGAAATATTATGCCAACAATCTTATCAGGGGCAGTCTGCATAGTCTTGCGCTCATCAGTGTCATGTGGACAACCTTTGTACTGCTCGAGCACTATGTGTTCAGTTCATCGGTTTCTTCCATTGCTTTCCGCAAGGCGCTGTTTTATTCATTCAGTCTCACAGCTTTGATAGCTTTGGGATTTTGGATTTTCAAACCTTTGGTTCAGTATTTCAGATTGGGCAAAATCATCAGTCACGAAAAGGCTGCACAGATTATTGGAGCGCATTTTAGCAATGTAAAAGATAAACTTCTGAATGTACTGCAGCTGAAATCAATGTCGGCCCAGGAAAACAGCGCTCTTTTGGTAGCTGCCATCAATCAAAAAACTGAAGAGCTGCAACCTATCCCCTTCAAAAATGCAATCGACCTGAAAAAGAACCGAAAGTACCTGCGTTTTGTATTGCCCCCGCTCTTTCTGTTTTTGGGACTTTTGCTTTCCTCAAACATTATTCAGAGTAGTACCAATCGAATTCTCAACAGCAACAAGGAATTT
>JBIPOO010000240.1:0-6096 GCA_044379045.1 Saprospira sp. | reverse complement strand
GTTCTGAAAACATCTTCCAAAACACGCACCATCATTGGTCGGTCGATACTTTTGATATTATTAAATTCCGAGAAGGAATCCATTAAATTGATACTCATAATATTTTCTCGTTTTTTGTATAAGAATTGCCTGTTTTAAATTTAAAATGCTATTTTGATGACTGCTTTTTTGATTTTGTCGTAACTGATATTTTCCTGCACCATCACTTCTTTTTTCTTCTTTTTTCCTTCTTCCTGAACTTTTTCGCTGTGTTCCAAAACAATATATTCATCGGTTACTTCAACAAGCGTGCCCTTAGCATTCACATGTGTGTCAGTTAGCTCAGCACTCAACAGTCTTCCGATGTTTTTGCGGTACTGTCTGATTTGTTTCAGAGGAGATCCCACTCCGGCAGAGGAAACATCAAGGGTGTAATTTTCCTGCAACAGATTGTTTTCTTCGATGTATTTTTCCAAAAATCTGCTGATATCAACACAATGTTCTAATTGTAAACCAATGTCATGGTCCAGAAAAACCTGAATATGGTCATTGGCCGATTGGAGAATTTCAACAACAAAAAATTCATGATAGGCTTCCTGACGGAATTTTTCTTCAAGGACGGCGTTAATTTTTTCTTTAATATCTGACATATTATTGTCTGTTGCTATTCAATAAAAAGAGGGAACAATCCTGTTCCCTCTTCAGACCTTTTTCCAATTGAGTGCAAATATACATTCTTTATTTTACATTATAAATAATGTTCTTTCTTTTTTGTTTAATTTTAAAGCTTTTGCGCCTTTTAAATAAAATTTTAAAATCTGACTCCAAAGCTCACTAGAAATACCCCGCCGTTGAGGTCATTTACAGATCTGGGGTTATTGGTTGCTGAAGTTGCATAATAAGGCGAATATTCAAATCCGGAAATAGTATAATTGTAAGCAAGGTCAATAAAAAAATCATCATTTCTGATGCCAAATCCCAAGCTGATATCGTTTCTGAAATCATTCACACCTTTGACTGATTTTTGATATGGATTGGTCTGCAGACGATAACCTGCCCTAAGGCGAATTTTGTCCATCGCCAGTTCGGCGCCGATTTTTGCTCTTGCCACACCCTGATAGGTTTCTGAAATGGCACTATTCACATTATTGATATAATCCTGATCGGCAACCGTTGCTCCTACATCAGAAGCTTTTAATGAAAAAGCTGCCGAACTGTAATCGAGATATTCTCCTTCAATTCCAATAAAGCCCTTAGTTTTTGCATCTTTATCGCCCAAAACAATTCCTAGATTGAAATTAAAAAGCCAGGGGCTATAAAAGTTATGTTCGAATTTACCTGTTGGTGAAACCTGCGGATTTTCGGCAGTGGTGGTGCGCAATGTATCATTCCAAATCACAGCGCCGCTCAGTTGAGTGTCGTAAGTTTCATTGAGTCCATATGCGGTAGGACTGTGAATGGCCAAGCCCATACGAAGCTGTTTGCTGATACGGTAAATAAGGCCAAATTTGAAATTAACACCAATTCCGCTTACATTACGATCTTCTCTGAATCGCAGGGATTTAAAATCCATGTTACCGCTTAACTCAGTTTCCTCATAGTCTTTCAACTCGCGTTGCTTCATGAAGTCGATGCCAAATGTTCCGCCTATGTAAAGTTTATTTTTATAATTACCAGCCAGGCTGATACCCAATTCGTTGATACCACCACTTTGACGGAAGAGCTGACTTTTTTTGATATAATTCGAATCAGTCGCTGCACCTATGTAGCTTGTTCCGCCTCCAGGATTATCGATCATGTATGCATTCCAGGCCAGATTTTCTTCAAAAGGGTCGAGATTCTCGGGAATCGCATTCGAATTATTGGCCTCTTCGGTAAAATTTACCAATCTCGAACCGGTCGATACACCACTGAAGGAGAAACTCCTGTTGAATGAAGCCAAACGGCTGTAACTGAGGCCAAAGTTGACATTTTTCCAATCGCCAGTCAATTCTTCGGAGTAAACGAAACTTATACCGCCAAAATAAATTCCTGTACGATTATTAACTGAAAGCGGTAATAATGTATCGCTGACAAAGGTAGATCTGATACCTAAAAACTGAAGACCGGGACTAATTTGAAATTCAGAACTTCGATAGATACCAAGACCCGCCGGATTATTGAACATTGATGACATATCGCCGCCCAATGCCCCCATTGCACCGCCAACTCCAAGGCTACGTGCAGTTGTAAAGTGTGCATGTTCGCTCAATAAGAGTGCGTCGGAACTGACCTGTGCATCAACAGCAGCGAATGCTGTTACAGTGAGCAGCGTCACTGATAAGCTTTTTATTTTTTTCAACATAATTTCCAAATAACAGTAAACAGATAGGGATGCGATTGCAGAAATTTTGCCAAAATGGCTCAAAATCTCAATTATCTTCTGCCACCACTACTTCTGATAGCAGGTGATGGAGCGGAGGGGCTTGGCATGCTACGGCCCGATCCATTGAATCCACCGTTGCTGTTATTATTAAAGCTATTATTATTAAAACCGCCGTTGTCTCTCCGCTCGGGCAAAGTTCTTGTCGGATTGGGTTCCCTTGTGGGTTTATCAATCCTAACCGGTGGATGAACATTGGGGTTTGTCTGAGGTCTTACATTCGGTTGTGGATTTACACGATCGGGTCTTACATTTGGTTGTGGATTTACACGATCGGGTCTTACATTTGGTTGTGGCTCGTTTATATTTGGCCGAATATTAGGATTGGTATTATTTTCCCTTTGTCTTCCAACTTTATCTGGATTCAATCTGTCGGGAGCATTTTGAATTTGGCGTTGTTGGTTGTCATAACCTTCTACTGGGGTGTTTCTACTGCGGTGTACACCGGCATCTGATCCACGAGCATATCTGTTTGTTACAAAATTACCTGCATTGGGTGCTGCGCTTTCGAACCAGCCATTCCAATTATTTTGCTGACGCCAGCCATTGTTGTGCCAACCATTATTGTACCATCCGTTCCAATAACCGTTGTTGTATCCCGACCAATAAGAGTTGTAACCCCAAGGACTGCCCCAGTTATTAGCCCAAGGATTATTAGCAAAGTTATTATAGCCGTAATATCCCCCAAAAGAACTCCAACCATAACCCCACGAGCTGTAACCCCAATTGCTGTAGGGATATCCCCAACCCCAACTGTATTGTGTGTAGAAAGGCTGAATTACATAAATATTCATGCCGGGCATAAAAGGATCGTACCAATAATTATCAGTGTAATAGTTGCTGTAATAGCTGAAACCTCTTGCCGGTTCGTGGAAACGACGAATCCTGGCGGAATACTCGTATTCATAATTTTCATCGACATAATCTTCTTCTTCGCTAATTTCGTCATTGATTTCTGGCCTTTCAACCACAATTTCTTTCTTCTTGGCTGTTTCAACCCCGTCGAAATAAAGGTCATCGTTACCTTGGGCAGATAAGTTCTTGACGGTGAATGCCGCGCAAAGAATTATCATTAAAATGGAATAATGCTTTTTCATAATATTTTTAAATTTTATATTGTCATCAGCTAATAATAAAAGCTTTGGTTTAATTTTGCAGATTCATACCACTATCATCAAAACCAATAAAATCTGTTGAAGGTTTCAAAAGCCTATTTCAAAAACTCATCAAAAATAATAAACTTATCATAAATAACAGTCTAATCTTTGTATGATATTTGTCAGAGCAGACTTGTTTTAACTAAATCATCACATTTTAAATCCAAATAATCAATAACATAGTATGGCAAAGGAAATTACATCTCAACAGGAGGATTACTCACAATGGTACCTGGATATTGTTAAAAAGGCCGATCTGGCTTCAAATTCAAAAGTGCGTGGCTGCATGGTTATTAAACCATACGGATTTGCAATTTGGGAAAAAATGCGCGATGATCTTGATCGCCGTTTCAAGGAAACTGGGCACCAAAATGCTTATTTTCCGCTGTTCATACCGAAAAGTTTTTTGAGTAAAGAGGCCGCACATGTAGAGGGTTTTGCCAAAGAATGCGCTGTGGTGACGCATCACAGGCTCATGAATGACCCAAATGGAAATGGTGTTATTGTAGATCCCGATGCTAAACTCGAGGAAGAACTTATTGTACGTCCTACTTCGGAGACGATTATTTGGGATACTTACCGTGATTGGATAACCTCCTATCGCGACCTGCCGCTGCTCATCAATCAGTGGGCAAATGTGGTAAGATGGGAAATGCGCACGCGTTTCTTTCTGCGTACAGCCGAATTCTTATGGCAGGAGGGACATACTGCGCATGCCAGCAAAGAAGAGGCAATGGCTGAATCGAGACTGATGCTGGATGTTTATGCTGATTTTGCACGCGAAATAATGGCTATGCCTGTAATACAGGGGGAAAAAACCGAGCAGGAACGTTTTGCCGGTGCCGATAATACCTTTACTATAGAAGCGCTGATGCAGGATGGAAAAGCCCTTCAGGCGGGGACCTCCCACTTTTTAGGTCAAAATTTTGCCAAAGCTTTCGATGTAAAATTCCTCAACAGCAGCAATCAGGAAGAATATGTCTGGGCAACCTCATGGGGCGTTTCCACCCGTTTGATGGGGGCGCTAATCATGACCCACTCCGATGATGATGGTCTGGTATTGCCGCCGCGTTTGGCATCAATTCAGGTAGTGATTGTTCCATTTCCGGCCAAAGAAGGTCAGGAAAAAATCGAAGCAGCTGTTGCATCGATAACGTCCGGTCTAAAAGCCAAAGGTATCAGTGTAAAATATGACAATGATGAAAAAACACGCCCCGGCTTCAAATTTGCCGAACACGAAATGCGTGGCGTACCAGTACGTCTGGGCGTGGGCCTTAAAGACCTCGAAAAAGGGGTGGTGGAAGTTGCCCGCCGAGATACCAAGGAGAAAAAGGCTGTTGAGCTGGATGGAATTGTAGATTATATTGAAAATTTACTAGCTGAGATTCAGGAAAACCTTTATCAGCGTGCATTGAAAAGACTAAAAGACAATACCAATGTAGCCGATAACTGGGATGATTTTACAGCGGCTATCGAAAAAGGAGGCTTCGTTTATGCATATTGGGATGGAACTACAGAAACTGAGCTTAAAATCAAGGAATTAACAGGCGCAACCACCCGCTGCATCCCATTCGAAGCACCTACTTCAGAGCCTGGTAGTTGTAAATGTATCCTCACTGGCAAAGAAAGCAGTCAGAGAGTGCTTTTTGCAAAAGCTTATTAATAATCATCGGAAAGGAGTAATCCCCAAATAGTTTATAATGTAAAAGGTTTCAACCATCACAGTTGAAACCTTTTTAGTTGTTATGCATATGCAAATTTTTACTGGTAGTGTAAATTTAAATTCAATTTGATTCAATAATTTTTTTCTTTGTCGTTTGATAGTTTAAAGGTGAAATAAAGCCCAAATAAATAGTTCGATTCTTGTCTCAAGTCTCAATTTTCAAATTCTAGCGTCTAAAATCTGATAATCCGACTGCTGATAATCTGTTAAAAAAAGCCCAAATAAATAGTTTTTCCCTTGCCGTTTTAGTGTTTTAAAAATTTAGTAATTAGTTGTTGTCTTGCTACTTGCTACTTGATACGAATCTAGCATCTCAATTTTCAAAGTCTAGCGTCTAAAATCTGATAATCTGTGAAAAAAAGCCCAAATAAGTAGTTTTCCCTTGCCGTTTTAGTGTTTTAAAAGTTTAGTAATAAGTTGTCAAAAGCTGATATCTGATAATCCGACTGATGATAATCTGTTAAAAAAAAGCCCAAATAAATAGATTGTTGTCTTGCTACTTGATACTTGCTACTTGATACAAAATTTTCAAATCAGCAAATTATCAAATTGTCAATCATTTCCCCACATAACTCGTAACCCCTTTTCCTGCCTGATCGGCCGGGATGATATGTCCCGCTTTATTAAGGTATACCGGCAAATCGAGTATGAAATTATAGGGTTCGAAATAATCGGCCGCTTTTACTTTTTTGGGGACCTTGTAGCCATTGTCCTTCAAATCCTGCAGAAATTCATCAATCAGTTTCTGTTTCAAAGCAGGATCCTTTGCCACGTATGCATACTTTACATCATAGTAGAGCGAGAGAATTATATCG
>JBIPOO010000050.1:0-20018 GCA_044379045.1 Saprospira sp. | reverse complement strand
TTCAAATTTACAGATAAAGCTACAAGGAATGAAAAAATAGAAAAATTATCTAATGAATTAAAAGATATGATAGGTTCTGACAAAACTGATTTTTATGCAGAATACAAATATGAAAAACAAGAAATGATAAAACTATCAAAGCAATCCGTAAACATCTATGATTTATTAAAGAAAAATTCTGAAATATCAATTAAAGATTCAGTTATAACGCCACTAAGATATTTTCAAAAAAAATATACTAAACTAACAGATAAAGAGGCATACGATTTAATAGCTGGTAAAAGTCTTAGTTACTACTATAAATGTGACATTTTTAACAATAATCATATTTTTTTCCAGAAAAACTGTGTTTGCGGTTCTTGCCTTTTGCCTTATGTGGACCATCTTTTTTTGAAAAATGGAGAATATTACAAAATATCAAATGAATATAGAAATTTGGGAGAAATTTGCAATTTTAAAATTCCTGATGACTCCCATCACTTGAATCGTTGTACCGATTTATTTCCAAATGTTGTTAAAAAAGGTAGTTGGAAAATCATCGACAATAGGTTAATATTAGATGTAAGAGAAGAGAGTAACTGGGAACAACGAATTAATTACAAGATATTTGGTATTTCAGATACCTTTAAAGTAAAATCCATTAGTCGTTCAGGCTGGCCATATAGCGATACAATAGATATTAATGTCTTTAGCAATCTGGAATCTTTGCTATATGAAATCGCGGAAAGTGAATGTCGCTTTGGTTACAGCATAGGTGATCCTTTATTTCAGAAACAAGCTGCCACATCAGGAGAAATTATGTTAACAAATAAACCCTTTGGTCTTGATAACTATTTTTACAAGTGTGGAAACGACTATTATTATCAAATTAAAAATGGTATTGATGAAAACAAGGAAAACGCTATGACCATTGAGAAGTTTTTAGAGCTTATAAACTCGTATTATAAAAAATTAGATTGATGAAATAAAACCAGTGATTCGGATGCTGCTTCCGTCACGATGGTTATCGAGGATCGGGTTCTTAGATGTCCGGTAAACTAGACGATTAGGGCTAATGACCCAAAAACGCCTTGATTAGGACTAGATTTTTTGTCTCGTCAGAAACTGACGAGATGAAAAAAGTAAAGAAGAAGTGAGAAGGGGACAAACTTTGGGTTTTATGCTCACACGGAGAGAAAGAGAAAACCTATCGTTTTGAGGAGATTCCAAACACGGATTTAATTGACAATACAGATTTTTACGGATTTTTTACTTTTAGCGGCATTAAAATATCGCACTTCATTGGTATTATTTTTTATCAAAGGCTAAAGCCTTTTGAAAATACGCGCCGCAGGCACCGCTTCCCCGTGTCTGAAGCACCAGCGTATGGAAGCAGCATCGGCTGGCAATGGTACTGTCTAGGTTAAGGATAAATGGAAAGGAGTAATTATCTTAGGTTACAGATGCTGCTTCCGGTTTAGGGTTCCTTGTAAATAAACTATTGGTTTACATGGGCTAATGACCCTAAAACGCCTTGCTGAGGACTAGATTTTTTGTTACTTTTTTAGCGATGAAAAAAGTAAAAAAGATGTGAGAGAGGGACAAACTTTGGGTTTTATGCTCACACGGAGAAAAAGAGAAAAACCCTTTGTTTTGAGAGATTCCAAACACAGATTTAAGGGACAATACAGACCCAGATAGCTATCGGGGCTAGATTTTGCAAAGCAAAATACTGGTATTTTACTGCGTAAAAAACTAACGGATTGTCAAGTTTGAAAACTTTTTCAATTAAAAAAAGGTAAACTTATTTTCATAAGTTATATAGTTAAAAGCTACTTGAGCAATTATCAAACTAATTTACTAGAAACAAAAAAGCGGATAAGAACTTCATTCCTATCCGCTTTTGATTTGCTATCAAATACTTATTCTATAATCATCTTCCCTGTATGGATGCCCATATCTCCACTGATGCGGTAGAAATACATGCCCGAAGGTAGATCCTGACGATTGAATTCAAATTCACGGCCTTTGATTTCATGGAAACTGCGCAAAGTCTTACCACTCAGATCAATAATTTCCAAGCTTAAAGGATTATTGGAGGTTTGATTAAACGTGAATTTTGCAGTTTCTTTCAGCGGATTAGGCATTATTTTTACCTCAAAATTTGAAGGAAGTGCAGTTGTATTGCTTGGCGCAAAGCAAGGGCCTTCAATCACAGGAATCAAAGCCTGATACTGATCGCTGATGATGCCTTCGATATTGGCAATACAGATCTGATTACCTGTCACTGCACTGAAATGCACACGGCATAGTGGTTGTGCCAACTGAGAACGGTTTACACTTGAGTCGTTCTGTGAAATAGCCAAAACCTTAGAAGCTGACCAGTTGGCTGCGCCAGGATGATTTACAAGACTTTCAACACTGTCGATTGTGATGCCGTTCATGTCGAATTCGAATGCAAGTACCTTATTGTCGGGGTTGCGCATGTGAATGTCGAGATAATTTTCTGTGAAATTGATTGCGCCAATGCTCAGGTAAGCTGTGTCAAAAATATTGACAATACCATTTGGAAAATCACATCTTGAAGGATCGTTCAAACAACGCACCAAAAGGGCAGCATCAAATACATTGATAACTGTATCGCGGTGAATATCATTGCAATTAGCTGCAGCCAAAGAGTTGTTCAAAATGTTTGTAACATAAAGCTGAAGGTCGGCATTGTTGTTTGTTGTATCAGCATTTAAATCGCCAATGATAGCTGTTCCGTTACAAACTCCGTTACAATCTGGTAGTGCATTTCCGAAAGGAACGCCCATACAATCGGTGTAAACCGGACAATTTGGATTGATAGTCATTTGCGGAGCTCCGCTGCTGCGACTCAGTGAGAAACAAACCTGTGCCCAGTTATTTTGATAATTTGATTCATAACGACCGAGTGCGTCGGGAGAATAATCCCAGTTTACACGTGCAATGAACGTATAATTACCATCGGGTAGGGTAGTGATGTCGATCCATTGACAATCTAGTGAAGCACCGTAAATATCACCACAACCATGAGAAATACCTTGATTGCCACAGCCATACTGTCCTGTACCTCCATGATCGCAAACTAAATCCATTACACAGAATCCACTTTTGAAACCAATTGGAATAGGCGTATTGTTTTGGCCAAATAGAATATATTCGGCATAACCTTCATAATGCCAGTGTCCATGACAATTCTGATTGTTGAACTGACTATTATTTGGGCCAGGAACACCCACTACAAAATCCTGTGTACCATTGTTTTCTATGTGAGTTGTAAACCTGATGAGTTGTCTGTTACCTAACCCGTTGATACAGTTTTCCTGCACCATACAGGCATCGGTTGCATTATAGTTGGCAACATACATAGAAGACTGCAAAACATCTTGACGCAATACCAAATCGGGACCAGTAGGGCAGCTCGGATTGCCAGGATAAATACAGGTATCGGATACGGTTGCAAGAGGGTTGTAATTACATGCTGTAGGGTCTGTGCAGCCAGTAATTGGGCCATTATAAACAATTGACCATGCAATACTGCTATTGCAATTATTGTTTGAGTCGCCTATGCGAATTAAGTATGTTGTTCCTGCTTCAAGGGCTGCGCTCACAACGGCCTGTAAACTACCACTAGAGCAGCTATTATCATCATAAAAAAGTGTGCCTGCGTTGGTTTCGTCAATTACACCATTGCAGTTTTCATAAATCCAGATTTTTGTATTGCAGCTGTTACCCGAGCAGGTTGAGATGAGGTACATGCCGTTTGAATCGGGTGTAAAGCTGTACCAGTGATCGTCATAAATAGCTGCATGTGATCCAATTGCAACAGTGTCGGCGCTACTGCAGGAAGTACCTGGAGGACAGTTGAAATCGTGATGTGCAAAATTTGTATAATTGCCACCAGTGGCAACTGTATCACCATCGATAATCACAATATAATAACCCTGACCATAAGCACAGCAGATACCATCGCCATAGGTATCATAAATGGAGAATCGAGTGCAGTTATTGTTTGGAATACAGACAGTATCGCGATAAACTGTGTTGTTCGCATAAACTCCGCCTTGTCCACCCGCAGCATACTGAATACTGCTTACTGAAAGCGTCCAATTACATTCGTAGCCATAAGCGTCGGTAAAGACAATAATTTCAGCTGTGCTGAGTCCATTCTGACAAGGCTGGGCTTTTAAAGTTCCAATCGAAATAATGGAAATTAGGAAAAACCAAAAGTAATTTTTTATCATTTTTTGTCGTTTTGAAACAATGTTATTGGATAAAATTGAAATTTACAATATAAAATTTTAACATGGCTAAAATTTAGTCCCAAATGTAATGCATTTGTAATGATTTTCAATAATAATTTCAAAAAAATATTTTTAGCAAAATATTATAATTTAAAATCTGGGCAAATTGCATTACTTTTGATGTATCATTCAAAACAAACAGCCTTGACAAAATTCGACAAAATAGCGGTCAGCGAGTATTTTTATAGCCTACAGGGCGAGGGGAGGACCATGGGCATTCCTGCCATTTTTTTGAGGTTGACCGGTTGTAACTTAATGTGTGGAGGCTATGGAGTGGAAAAAGATGGTATAATGCGCGACGCTGCCACATGGATTTGCGATACCATTGCTGTTTGGATAAAGGGTACAACCTATAATTTTGAAGAATTGACCGAATTGTTGAATCAACAACTCGATTTTGTAAAAAGACTCAACGAGGGCGTGCATCTGGTCATCACTGGCGGCGAGCCACTTTTACAGCAAAGTAGAATCGTTGCTTACCTGGAATATCTGGAGAAGGAATACAGCTGTAGGCCAATTTTGGAAATAGAAACAAATGCCACAATTTTACCATCGGCCGAACTCGACAGCAGGGTACATTACTGGAATACTTCTCCAAAACTAAAAAACTCGGGCATGCCTGAAAAAGAGCGTATTAAACCCGAAGTTTTGAGATTTTTTTATGAAAATTCAAGAACAATGTTCAAATTTGTTATCTCTGAAAAAGCAGACTGGGAGGAGATTAAAACTGATTTTATAGATACTGGATTTGCAAAAAAAGAACAGCTTGTACTAATGCCGGCTGCTGATAGTCTCGAAAATCTTTTGAAGAAAAATCAGCTGGTGGCAGAAATCTGTATTCAACATCAAATCAGAATGTGTACTAGATTGCATGTCGAAATTTGGAACCAATTGACTGGAGTTTAAATCAAAACCACTATGAAAAAGGCGCTTATTTTTTTGTTTTCAATGATTTTAATAACAAGTATTCAGGCTCAAAAAGGTCTAAAAACATTGTTTGATGAAAATATAATGACCTCATTGGATGGAACTCAAAAATCCTTATCCGAAATTATTAATTCGCACAAAGGAAAGGTTATTTATATAGATTTTTGGGCAAGCTGGTGTGCCTCCTGCCGTGTAAATATGCCAGCTGCTGCCAAATTATTCGAAAAGTTCAAGGGCGAAGATATTGTATTTGTTTACCTATCGGCCGATAAGCAGGAAAATAACTGGAAAAAAGCAATAGAGACGATGTCTATAAGCGGAATCGGTGAACACTACATAAGAGACTTTGAGGAAATGACCGAACTCATGAAATTTTTGTACATCTATTCTATACCTCATTATCTGATTGTTGGTAAAGACGGTCAACTTGTAAACAGAGACGCATTGCATCCTGGTGACCCAAGACTTGAAAAACAATTGAAGAAGCTGATGAATAGGTGATAGTTAACTTAGTGCCGTATACCCTTAATTGTATCAAGTATCAAATATCAAGTAGCATGTATCAAGTTGCAAGAAAAATTTAAATGTAGTCATAACTAACTTCAAACTTCTTCTCGTCCGAAAGACGAGACTAACTTCTGACTTCAAACTTCTTCTCGTCCGAAAGACGAGACTGACTTCTAACTTCTGAATTCCCAAAACCATGACCATTAAAAATTTCCCAACAAAATTTCTGGCAGCTTCGCTGACGCTTATAGTCGGAATTGCAGCCGCTGCAGTGTTTGTATCGCTGCATTTTTTATGGATTTACATTGTCGTTTTGCCGCTCTTCTTTATGGGCTTGCAGGATATGCTGCAGAAAAAACAGGCTATCAGAAGAACGCATCCTTTGATTGGACGTGCCAGATATTTTGCTGAGACGCTCAGGCCAGCTATACAGCAATATTTTATTGAATCTGACCTGAGTGGCAAGCCTTTTCACAAACGCAAACGCTCACTCATTTATCAACGTGCAAAAAAAGAACAGGAAACGGTACCTTTCGGCACTCAGATGGATGTTTACGAAGCGGGTTATGAGTGGATGGCACATTCCATTTATGCACAGGATCCTAAGCACCTCGAACAGCATCCTCGCGTAAAAGTTGGTGGCCCCGATTGTCTGCAACCTTATGAATTAAGCATTTTTAATATCTCTGCCATGAGTTTTGGTTCGCTTAGTTCCAATGCAGTAACTGCTATGAATTTAGGTGCTAAAATGGGTGGTTTTGCACATAACACAGGAGAAGGAGGCGTTAGCCCATATCACCTGCAGGGTGGCGATGTGATCTGGCAAGTTGGCACAGGTTATTTTGGTTGCAGAGCTGCAGATGGAAATTTTGATGCGGATAAATTTGCCAAAACAGTGGCGCACCCAGAAATCAAAATGATAGAATTGAAACTATCGCAAGGTGCAAAGCCAGGGCATGGTGGAATTTTGCCAGGCAAGAAAAATACACCCGAAATCGCTGCAATTAGAGGTGTTGAGCCTGGAACAGATGTCTTGTCACCACCTTATCACAAAGCTTTTAATAGCCCTGAAGGCATGCTGAATTTGTTGAAAACCATGCGTGAGCTTTCGGGTGGTCGTCCGGTTGGTTTCAAACTTTGTATTGGCAGCGAAAAAGAGTTCTTCGACATTTGTAAGGCCATGATTAAAACCGGTATTAAACCCGATTTCATCACAGTGGATGGGGGAGAAGGTGGTACCGGCGCTGCTCCTGTCGAGTTTTCCGATTCCCTGGGCATGCCGCTCAGAGATGGGCTCACTTTTGCGGTGGACACCCTCATCGGTTTTGGTTTGAAAAAAGACATCAGGGTAATTGCTGCTGGTAAAGTTAGTTGTGGTTTCGACCTCGCAAGGGCCTTCGCTATGGGTGCCGATGCCTGTTATTCTGCACGTGCCATGATGATGGCGGTTGGTTGTATTCAGGCACTCGAATGTCATACCAATAAATGTCCGACAGGTGTTGCTACGCAAGATAAAAAACTCTCGAGTGCATTGCATGTGCCCGATAAAAGTGAAAGAGTGTATAATTTTCACCATAAAACCGTTCATGCCCTGGTTGAACTTATGGCGGCATCGGGTCTAAAATCGACAGAGGAAATCAAGAGAAAACATATTTTCCGCCGCATCTCGCAAAGTGTTGTGAAACGTTACGATCAACTCTATCCCGAAATGCCCGAGGGCTGTTTGTTGAATACTGATACGATTCCGGAGATTTATAGACAGGAGTTGTTGGAGCGTTTTTAGAAGACTGTAGATTAGAAGACTTCAGACAATTAGACTTTATCAGATTTATCTGAATTGGCAGGAAGCGCTTTTTGTCTTAATATTCTTCAGTTATTTTTCTTTCCTCGTCAAGTAAAGCCTTTCTCTTTTTAGGTTCGTCTTCTGTTTTGAGTGCTTGCATAATGCTAATAAATTCACTGCAAAAAGAAACGAATTTATCCGTAGTGGTTATTTTTTCAAGCCATTGTATGAAGTCGGCTAAATGATCTTCCTTGCCCGAATATGAAAAGTGCTTAATGGCATAATCTTTCGATGCCATTAGCGATGATTCCCATTTTTCAATCTCGGTAAATGACAATCCGAAAAGCTTATCGAAAATATAGGTGTTATCGCAAAAAGTTTCAATTGCTTTTTTCTCGGCCTCCTTTAATCTGCCTGTTTTGAATAAAATAACCGAACATTCGAACAGAAAGTCAGGATAGCAGCCATCGTCAGGAAAGTTTTTATTGAACCAGTTTATATAACGTAGCCCTCCAGTATAGTCTTCCAGTTTTATGTAATGTTGCAGCGGTAAATAGCGAAGGCCTGAACCGTCGTGATAATAGCCGCCCCAATATTTTTTATCAGCTGCCAGTGCAGCCTTTATTTTTTTGATTTTGTTCCTGATCCTTTCAGCTTGCTTTTCTGTCATTGTTATTCATCAGTATGTTTTACAGCACTGTTTACCTCTAATTTGCCTCAACATAATGCTTAAAATTATTCAAAATTGCCTGCCAGCCATCTCTTTGCAATTCAATTGGGTTTTCAGTTTCAGGATCAAAGCTAACTGAAATTGCTGTATGGCTATTACTTTCTCTAAGTTCAACACTGACAACACGACCGGCAAATCCATAAGTAAAATTCGACCCAATATTGATTTCTGTATAAATGGCATCAAAATCAAAACCAAAACTGCCGTCCACTGCCTCCATTCTCGCATGGTAAAGTCCGCCAATCTTTAAATCATTGCTTGCCGAGGGACAATGCCAGCTTGGATGGGCAAAATTCCATTTGGTAATATGTTCGGGATTTGTGTAATAATCCCAGACTTTTTGTTGTGTGGCAGCGATGCTGGCGTTGACAGTTATTTTTTTTCATTTCAATATTAGCTAGTAATTGTAATTATAATTGTACTTTGTAAGTTTACCGCCACCTTCGCCATAGCTGCTGATGATAAAAAACCCATCGCCAAAGTCAACCCCAATAGGTCTTTGGATCTTAATGGTGTCGAGAATGGTCATTTTTTCAAGATCAACCACACTGGCTTTGCTATTATACCAATGCAGCACAACTGCAAATTTTTCGGATGGATCGACGGCAAAGAGCAGCGCATTTTCTTTAAAAATAACTTTTTTAATCGTTTTTTTGTCTGAACGGCTGTATTTGTAAAATGCTTTTCCAGCATTATCGCAAATATAAAAATGATTCTTATCGGCGCTGAGGGTATGGTGCCCCGGGTTGGACATAATAGGGAAGTTCTGAATCAATTTTCTGGTACTCAGATTGAATTCCGAAATGCAGCCGCCGCCCATGTTGTTAACAAATAAGGAGTTGCTTGAAGAATCCACCGAAATGCCTCTTGGATACTGCTTATAACCGCTATTAACCATGATATTTTTTTCATTTTTCATTGTAGCGGTGTTCACCATTGAAACAGAACCAGAGACCCAATTGGTCACCATCAGGTATTTATTGTCGGGTGTTATCGACACCATTTTGGGCATTTTTTCACTATTCCCCGATCTGTATTTTACCCTTTTCTTTTGTCCGCTGCTGTCGATAACCGTTGCGCCATAGGTCTTATCGCAGATTTTGAGCGTTGCATCGGGAACCTGATGTTGCAACAATGGAATTTCCACCACACTGTTGGCATTGTAAAGGGTCACATAAACAAAGGAGTCCATCGGTCCGAAACAACAATCGACCGGCTTTTCACGAATACATTTTTCTACTTCTTTCGAATTGTCGTCATAGCCAGGTCCTTCGGTACGGTCGAAAACAATCTTCGAACTTATTTTTCTGCTGCTTAAATCAATAATCCAGACAGCTGAGCCCTCCAAGTCACATGCTACAGCTGTTTTACCATCTTTTGTGATATGTACTGACTTGATACCAATGGCACCTGTCCAAATTGTATCCAAATTTATGACTAGGGTAGAGTCTGACGGAACAATGATTTCAGGTTCTTTTTTTTTCACTTCCTTAATGGCAGTACGCTGATCTGATTCAGCAGCTTTACTCTCCGTAAAAGGTTGACATGCAATTATTAGTATGAATGAAACAAGCAAACTTAGTCCTAAAATTATTTTTTTCATGCTTAACTGTTTGGTAATTGGTTCAATGTAAAGGCTAATTATTATCAAGGATTAAGCCGCCCCGTTTTTTGGAGTGGTTCTGGTCTCCACAATCAGGTCACAAAATTATCGTTTTTTTTGTTTTTTGATTTAGATTTCTAAAATCATTGCAATTTAATTTGAAAAAAAGTATAATAAATTGAAGTGCAGTCCGCTATAATATTAAAAGTGGGATCAAATTTTTTTTTCAAATAATAAAAAAAGAGGACCTGAGTCCTCTAAATATCTTTAAGAATTATTTTTGAAAAGTCCATAATAGGTTGTGCGGAAGGAAGCTTTCGTTCTCTCGTCCGGAAGATGAGATCATTGTTGGTGCTACGCACGCAACGAAGCTCTAGCTGTTATATGCGGTTTTTATTCAGTCAATTGTCAGAAGTCTCCTCAAATTATTGACCATTTAGTTTTAGAGTTGTGTCATTACTTAACGCTGTCCCGCAATACCTTGCCCAAAGTAACATTGTCCATTCTCGTTGTTGCCAGGTAAGTTCAAGTCGCTGAACTTTACTTATAAAGTCGCTGTATGTTATTAATTGAAAATTGTCGGGATTGGAAAGCATTGTCTTAAATGTTTTGGCTGTTTCTGTTGCACTATTGTCATTTTGATAACAGAAAAGGCCTGTCCGAACAAAATCATATATGTTGTCTTGAAGCAGTGCCTCACTTATTAGTTGATTGCGAAAAAGTTGATTAAAGTCCTTGCTCCGAACAAAGTCAAAGTATGGTTTTGTAAAGCTTGCTATCGATTTGTTGTATATGCTCAAATAAGTGTCATAATTTTTATTACCTTCATCACCATAAAATATTAGCGATTTGGATGGTTTAAATGAAAAGGTGTCCGTGTATTTGCACTCAAAACCGATAAGTCCTTTTTTGTCGCCAGCTTCAACTTCAAAAGCAATGTCAAACGCAGACCTGTCATTTGTATAGTTAATAGTCGGGGCAAATTCAAAATTTACGCTCACAAGTTTTGTAAGGTCGGGATAGAATGTTTGTAAAACTAAAAGTCCAAAGTCGTGATCTGCATATAACTCACCGAAGAAATTAAAACAAAGCGGTTGGCTTGATAGCAAGTTATTAAACAACCTATCTTCTTCAATTATTCCCATATTTTCTTTTGTCCGCTTTGCAAGTGTTTCTCTAACTGATTTAATTGCATTTGCAGTAAGAAAATTTTTTTCGCTAGTGTCGCCATTTAAAATTGCGTTACACACATTTTGTGTCGGAATTATTGGATGAAGTCCAGGTTCTTCATTAAGAACATTTGTCCGCCACCAACCTTGGTGAACTCTCATTTTTCTTGTCAGTCCAGCTTCCTTAGGAATTTGTCCGAAACGTTCTTGAAGTGTTGTTGATTTGTCTGTCATTGGTTAAAAGTTTTAAATTTATAGTGTCGTCTGTGCTGTGTGCTAAAGTTGCTGGTAACGGACCGCGTGTAGGCGATGTTGCCTTGTGTTGCGCCTGCGGCAAGGCAATATTGCTTACACGCTGTTATGCCTTCGTGCCTTTAGTTTCTTATTATTTTGTTTAAATATTTTTCTCCTTGTTTTCCTTCAATTATTAGCAAGTAAATACCTTTTTGAAAGTTGTTTAAGTCAACATTAATTTCATTCCCAATTTGTGTAATATTCAGAGGTAAATTCTGACCAACTTGATTATACAAGATTATTTTATTGATATTAAAGGATAAATCATTTGCTCTGATAGTTAATTTATCTCTCGTAGGATTTGGATAAATTACAATTTCGGTATTACTATTAAAATCGTCTGTTGTCAAAGGAGAACAATTTATAGCTGTTCCAGGTTGTTCATTAAAACTTCCATTCGAAACATACCAGTTATACCATATTCCACCAGTTCCAGTTTGCCAAGTATTTAAATCAAATGTTTTACTTCCAGTAATGTCTCCTTTGATTTGATAAGTTTTTAAAGCTAGCCCACCCAAATTCCACGTTAAAGGATTTCCTGATGAACAATTTTCAGGTGATTGTATTGTTAGCTCACAATTTGACTGAATGAAGTAAGCATTATCATCATATGTGGGGTGTCCACCAAAAACCCTTGCTATTCCAGTGGTGTCTATGCATACGGCAGTATATTCGTCACAAGCAATAGCATTTGCATAAACACCATAATCCGTGTGAATTCTGGCTAAAAATGTTACAAGTCTGCCTTTTCTGTCGGGGTTATCAAAATGAGTGTCGGTTATTGTATTATCTAAAAAGTTATTATTAATAAATGCAGATGAATCGACTGTTACCAGACTATTAAATGGATTGGAAAGAGCAGCAGCGGATGTGACCGTTCCATTTTGAGCAGAAAAATAATACTTTCCTTGTATTGCCATACCTGCACTAGTTCCGCCAATTACAATATTTTTTTGCTGAATAGCTTGATTAATTGCACTATCAACGGGAGAATTTCGCCAATAATTTATATAGGTCCATTGGTCACCGCCTGCGAACCAAATCGCTTCAGCTTGTTGAATTTTTTGAATGATGTAAGGGTCACTACTTGCTAAAGCGTTGTTGCAAACAATCGTTTCAACCGAATTTACGGTTACTCCTAATCCCGAATATAGGTAGGAATTATAACCGTTAGAACCTGTTGTCCTTAATACTAAGATATCTCCTCCATTAGCTCTTTGAAGAAACCATTTCATTGCATTATCATCTTCAGTTGCACCACCCATAAGGCACACTCCTCCTGAAGGATTAGTAATAATATCTGTTCCGCTCCCCGTAAAGTAAGAAGTATAGTTTTGTCCAAAACAAAAAAAAGGAATAATTGTCAGGATTTTAAACATTATTTTTTTCATTCTTCTATACTTTTTTCATTTTTTGCTGTTTCGTGGCATGAGGCCTAACAGCTGTAATTACGCAACTTCCCTTCAAACTTGCGCAAATACTCCATAAACCAGCAAGGTAAAAGAGTTTTTAAAAATCGCAATTCACAGCTATAAATTTACAAAAGTAAATGTAGGGTATTGCAATTATATATCCAAATTATCTAAGGGTGATTTTATTTTTTTCATCCCTTTGGTACTGATGTGCGTATAAATTTCTGCGGTCTTTGTCCTCCCAAGACCAAGTAATGACTGAATATAATGAAGATCTGTATCATTTTTCAAAAATGTGTTGAATAGGAGTGCCTCAAGGTTGGGACGCTTGAATCTTAATCAGAATTATGCTAGATCGCTACATATTTACCCTAGATGAATCTTGAATGAAAGCCCAGATTGTGCTGTATTCTTCGTACCAAACGAAAGGATAGTAAATGCCAGCCGTTAATAATTAAAATTTTACTGCTTACTGTACTTTATGAGGGCAAAAAATCGAAATGAATAGCATCTGCTTTTAACATCGTATAAATAGTTACAAGATGAAAACCGGCTATCAATAAATTACAGATAACAATTGGATTTTTAATGGTCTTTACCGTGACAGGACTTATCAATTTGTATACTATCTGCATTACAAATAGTGCGAATGCAAGCTTCGTATCCATGAAAAAGAGCAAAAAAGCAGACGCCAATAATATGGTAAGATAAATAGCAAGTAATATGCCTCTTGCAGGCGTAAAAATACCCGCGGTTTTTTGCATTTCTTCAAAGTTCATAATGAGTGTAAAGCACACAGGAATTAGTACAATAATGTTTAAAATTAGGGAAGCAGTTATCATATTATAAAATTTGATTTTACTGAGTTTGGCGATGTATTTATAATCAGAAAGGAATTTTTGAGGAGTTTTTAGTATGTTTGATACAAATTCAAGCATCAAAAAGCCTTTTACACAAAATAAATAAATTATTTTGATATTTACTCAAATTTTAAATTAATACAAATGACTGATCCGGATAATCTTTGCATAGAACTTTCAACTTTTCTTCAACAGCTTGAAAATGAAATTGAATCCTTTTCAACAGAATCAAAAATATGGGAAAGACCAGCTGGCATTAACAACAGTCCAGGTAATATAACCTTGCACATAATTGGAAATCTACAACATTGGATTGGCGCATTCCTGCTCGATAATAATTACAAACGTAATCGACCCCTTGAATTTAGCTCAGATCCAATTGCTCGAAATGAGCTATTGACTATGTTGAAACAAACCAGAATAATGATTGAACAGGAACTACCCCCATACTTAGTTTTGCACAAGGGTGAAACTTATCCCCAACCTTTTGATAATAAAACCATTAGTTTATATGGCGCAATTACTCATTTGATAGCGCATTTGGGTTATCACTGCGGTCAAATTAATTACTTTAGGAAACTTTTGGATTCAAAGTAGGAATTAAAATTAAAACCTTCATTAGACTACTGTCATTACAAAAAAGAGGACCTAAGTCCTAAGGGAATCTCTTAGTATTACCGGCGATAAGTCCATAGTTATCTGGAAGAAAGAGGCTGGCATTATTTGTTCTCCTCCCACTCTTTTAATTTATCAATTAATTCATTACAAATTTCTTTTGCTTTTGTTTGATCGTCTTGAAGTACAAAGTCTCTATTGCTGTGGGCAATAGGATTCCTTACTTTGCCCAAAAGCAAAAACTTATCACGCCAATTTGCCAGTTGTCCTGATAAGACTCTGTGAAACCACGACCAATCTGATGAAATAAAGCAATTCCACATATCAAGAGGATAAGTATAACTTACTAAGTTGTCTGATGCCAAGTTTCCAAAAGTCTTTTTGTTTTTTGTTCGCATATCCTCCATACGCAAAATATCATTTTCTTTTCTTGGATTTGTTAATACAAAAGCATCTCTCCAATCTTCACCATACTTTTCTTTGAGGTGAATAGTAATAAGGTTGCGTACCTGATGTTCTGCTTCGTTCCATAATGCCCAAATATCAAACTCGGTTTCCTTTTGTTTGAGGTAGTCGTTTAGATGTGTTGAAATAGAATTGTAAGAAATGTCACTTTCAATGGCTAAGCCTGTATCAACCAATGTTTGAAAGTAAGTGCCATATTTTTCTCTTGCTAAGACTGGTTTTACTAAGCCATATTTGGTTAGTCTTTCAATACTCATTTGAGTTAAGTTAACTACCGGACCAACTACTGCCTGAATAAAATGACTTTTTAAACACTCTTTCTCCATTAGAGCAATAATATCCTCATAATTATCCCAAAGTATTTTTTTTAACTCACTACCAATTTCAGATAACAAGTCTATACTTGATTTTTTACCTGCCTTCACACCATTAAAAATGTGGTAATTTACCATATCTAACCAGTAAGGGTGGTTTCCCACAAAATAGTAAATTTGTTTTTTATACTCTTCTAAAATTTCTATTCCAATGTTTTCAACTATTTTCCAATACTCATTTAAATCCAAATCACTAAATGGTTTTAAATGAAGGTCTGAAAAAACGCCATAGAAGTTTGAAATTGCACCATTTTCAGGTTCTAATTCTTGTATCGTTCTTCTGGAAATTGTTACAAGACAAATTTTGGTTTCAGGTGAAATAGATAATTCTCTTAGTAATTGAAAGTCTTGTAATTTAAAAAAGTTAGCTACGTTATCAAATTCATCTAAAACATATATTAAACGATAATCAAACTGTTTGACTAATGCGAAGAAAAACTCAATTTCATTTTCGCTATTTTGTTCATTATAGATTTTTCTTGACGCAGCAAGTTGGTCATAAAGTTCAAAACTTAATGTTCTTACATTAGGTAAGGCTTTATCCATCAATTTTAGATAAAATTCTTTTGATGTTGAGATACTGCCTACATTTACTCGCTCAATTAAAATTTTTCTTTTAGATAATTCACATTTTCTTTTCATCAAAGCATTCCAAGCCAAACTTGACTTTCCAATTCTGGGCAAGCCCATAATAGCAAGATTGCCATAGTTAGACCCAAGTACACGATTGTGTATTGACTCAACTTCTAAGTTACGCCCTGCAAAACGAATACCTTCTACGATATTTCCGTAATCTGCAAAAGGATTCTCTATGTTTAATGTCTCAATAACCATTCTTGAAAAAGTTTGACTTGAATTTTATAGTTGTCGCCTTGTTTGCACTCTAATACTTCTCTATCAACAAGATGATTAAGGATTTTATCCTCTAAATCCTTGTTGTTTAAAAAAATATTATCTCTTGAACATATTCCTATGTTCTTAGAACCTATGGCTATTTGCCTCAATACTTTGATAACAGGCTCATCGTCAAATTCTATAAAATCGTGTTCTTCCCCTGCCCGTATTAAGTTATCAAATTTCTCAGGTGCAAGAGCCTGACTACCCTCTATAAAGGTTTCGGCAACGTCCTTAATGTCCGCTTCAGTTACACGAATAATTTTTTTCGCATTCATATAATCTACCAATCTCGCGCAAAAAATCTGTATATAGTATGGATTTCTTGATGTGTAATCAATTATAGTTTCCACCGCTCGCCCAATAAACCTACTTTCATTTTTTTTATTCAAAATGGGTTCTTCAATCAATTTTCTTGCGTCTTCAATATCCAAATAAGTTAGTCGTATATCTTCAATTACGCCAAAAGCATTTTTTGCATAATCTTCTTTTTTGAAACTTGGAACAACGTCTTGTCCAACTAAAACAACTGAAAACTTGGCATTTTCATTTTGTGTAATTGCTTTCCATTGTTTCATTATCGTATCAGATGTAGAACCACTTCGAATTGCTGTATATAGATATGTGAACTCGTCTATCATCACTACTAGTTTCCTGTTTTTCCAATTTTCTAATTCGGAACAAGCAATAAGAAAATCTTCAATCAATTCAATAAAACCATTTGCAGGATTTGAAGGATATTTCAATTTAAACTCTTCTTCTATTGGGCATAAGAATTCAGGAATATCATCCCCCTTTGCCTTTCTAAGTCTTAAATTTCTACTTATGCCGTAAATGATTTTGTAGTAGAATGTATATTCGTTTAAGTCTCTAATTATCTCACCTAAACTAAATGAAATACAGAATGTCTTATCAGTGGCCTCTAAACCTTGCTTTAAATGGTGCAAAACTGATGATTTTCCTGACCTTTTTTGACCATAAATAATAATTTGTTTTGAATCTGCGTTGAGTATGGCAGTTATTCTATTGTTTATAAACTCATCACGTCCATAAAACATTCGCCTGTCGGTAACTGGTCCTCCATCTGCTATGGGTGCATAAGGATTTTCAATAGTTTCAAATTCATCTTCTGAATAAAGCCGTAATGATAATTGCTCATTGACAATTACTGGTTCTTCTTGATTTCTGGTTTTATATTCACAAACAACATCAAGTGTGGCGGCTTTGTCTTTAATTATTTTTTCAGAAACCTTTAGTGTTAGTCTAAATATGAAGTTTGTTCCACCTTTTATTGAATCATAATGCTGATTTTTTCCATCAAAAAATTCTATATCCTCGTTTTTAATTACTGAAATTTTGCTTTCAAAAATTGGCGAACATTCAGGATTGTTTGTTATTGACACCTGAATTGGAACAAGATTACCTTTTTCAACAGGGTTATCTTCACTTAAAATTTTAATTTTAACCTTTGGCGTACTAGCTTCAAGAACTTTTAGAAATGATTTCTCTAATAAAATATCAATTTTATCTAATAGCGGAACAAAGCCTTCAAAAGATAGTTTTGTAGGTTTAATGGTAAATTCTTTAATCAGAGAGTCAATAAGTTGCCTTGTAGTTCTTACCTCATTTTCTTTGTCATCAAAAACTGATTTTCGTAAATAATCATTTAATTTTTCAATTACGTTATTTACGTCTTTTAAGCGTACAGAATCTAACTGGTTTAACCAATTCCTTTTTAAGTTGTCACCCAAACTTAGATATTGTGAGACAAGAGTATCTATTGACAATGAGTTCGTGAGTGAGATAATTGAAGCAAACCAATGATTGTTTTCAAGTCTTCTTTTTTCAAGAATTTCATTCCAAACACTTATATAATCATCAATTTTATTAACTTGATTGACTTGAATTTCTTGATTCTGTAAAAAGAATAATGATTTTTCTTTTAGAGTTTTGTTGGAATATATCCTCTCTACAAGTTTTGCCGCAATAGAGTTACTTGATAGAAATAGATTTACGATTGCGTTCCAAACTTGTTCCCTATCTTCTAGTGCATTCAATAGTTCTTCAAACGTAGGCGGATTACCTGATAATAAATCTGAATAGTTTGCTTTTAAAGACCATATATAAAGACCCGCCTGTCTTGCTACACTATCCCAACTTTCTTCCAAGCCAAATGCTTCAAGATAATAAAACCTTACTATGTCAAGGTGTTCTCTACCACTTATAAATGCTAATGCTTTTGCGTTACAATGACGTGCTAAAACTGAATAAAAATCCTTTTCATTATTAGATTCTATTGTTTCCAATAATCTTGCTTCTGTTAATAAAGCATCTGCTCGGTCTATTGGTCGTCCTGCCCCAGCTTCATTAATAAATTTCCTAACCTCGTTCAAGTGAGATTTAGTAAATTCCTTTGAAAAACCCTCATTAATTGATGTCGCTTTTAATCCTTTATATTCACAATTATCAAGACTGTTGCGAATTATTCTGCTTATCCCTCCCGTATAGTTATTAAATTCTGATTCGTTTATTAGGTTCTGTAATTCGTTTCTATCAGGATTTTCCAATGCTTGTAAAAGACGATTTGCGTAAGCATTTTCATGGTGAATACTTATAGCTTTTTCTAATTCCTCTCTTGCTTCGTCTAACTCATCTAATTGAATTAAGGCAAACCCTTTTTTTGACAAATACATTGCGTTTTTGCGTTTGTCATTTATTACGGATTTTTCATCAAGCAAAAGTTCTATATATTCTAAAACCTTATCAAAATCTTTAACTGAACCATAGAAATTTTCTAAATAGTTATATGTGGTTATACTATCAGGTAGTTCGTTCTCATACTTTTTGATAAATTCTATTGCTTTTTCTGTTTCACCCATAGAAACATAAAGCATAGCAATATCTTTAATACAACTCTCTTTCTTTTCGTTATTCTTTAAGGCAAGCAGGTAATACTTCAATGCTTCTTCATAATTCTTTTCGATATTGTGAAGTTTTTTTGCCCTTTGATAATTAAGGTCGTAACTCTTGAATGACGGCTTAAAAGTTGATTGTTTAATCCTTTTTTCCTCTATTTCTTCTTTAAGTTTGATTGCAGTGTAATTTTCTGGAAAAGAAAATAAAATTTGCTCAACCAATCCAAGTGCTGTATCGGGTTTGCCTTCTTTTTCAAAATACTGTTTAGCAAGTTCTGCAACCTGCTCAACAGTTTTGGGTTTATGTATATGTATAGCGGAATCGCCTTTGTAATTCTTAGTCAAAGTAAAAAGAATGGGAATATTTGCCCTTGTTACTGTTCCCCTAAGAGTTTGCAGTAAACTTTCGTCAATAATGCTGTTTAATCCAAACCAAATATCATATCCAAATTTATCAGTTATAAACCCAAAGTTTCTATCACCAAAATATTTGGTTATTGTTCCATTTGCAGAAACTATATTCTTGTTTTCTGCCTCAATTTCTGGCAAAAACAATTCTTTCAAGTCGGACAATGAACCTAATAAAATGCCTTTGCCTTTTGTTTTAGGAAATTTAGGTTTGACTTTCCTATCTGTTCTTTTTTCAAGTTCTTCTAATGGTATTTTATCACCAACTTTGTATTCCGTTTTTGGTAAAATTTCTTGTGTTTGTTCGGTTTTGACTTCTTCCTTTGTTATTGGCTTAATCTCCTCTTGTTTTGTTTCTATTTTTTTTGATACTTCTTTTTTATTGGTATTGGTTGTTTTAGGAATAGACATACGTATAATCGTATCATTTGCTATAAATTCGTCTCCTTCTTCTGTAGATAGAATTACGCAGGAGTCTTCAAAAGCATCAATCACTCCTGTGAATGATGCCTCTGATGTGTGAAGGGTTACCGTATCTCCAATCTTGTATCGTTTTTTTAGAATATCAATCATTGTTTTGATTCCATTTTTTTATCATTGTTGTTTTTTTGCTTACCCACAACAGTTTTGCTTGCGAAACTTTTTCTCAAACTTGCGCAAATATTCCATAAACTAGCAAGGTAAAAGTAGTTTTAAAAAACGCAATTCACAGCTAAAGATTTACAAAAACAAATGTAGGTTATAGTATTTATATA